>NZ_SOGS01000024.1:0-239699 GCF_004403505.1 Cryobacterium sp. TMT1-2-2
GATCGGACACACCCGACTTCAGGCCCTATTCTGGGCTGTCGCTCCGGGGCAACTTGTCTAACTTACCCACCCAGCCAGTCGCTGTCAAATCGGCCAAACCGGGCAATTTCCGGCATGCAAAGCACACCAAAACGCTCAGAAAAACACGACTCAACCAGCAACACACACTCGATGGGAGGCTTACCATCCTAGCCCAACTTCAACGCACTTGAAACAAGCACTCTCAGCTGATCCGGCTACGATTTGGTCCCACATGAGGCCGAAAAGCACTGCGGCTTTTCGCACCTTTGGGGTACGTATAGATACATTACGGCCACCACACCCACCCGTCAAAACGCACCCCACCCGGGCGTGTCGCACCGGTCCGCACCTACCGGGCCCACCCTATGAACACGGGCCCAGTTCATAAACTGGGCCCACGGACGGGGCCCGGGCCCCGTCCGCAATNTCATAAACTGGGCCCACGGACGGGGCCCGGGCCCCGTCCGCAATACGGGCAGGGGCTAGTAGCGGTAGTGGTCCACCTTGTAGGGGCCCTCGGCGGGAACGCCGATATAGGCGGACTGCTCGGGAGTCAGCACGGTCAGCTCCACGCCGAGGGCGTCGAGGTGCAGGCGTGCCACCTTCTCGTCCAGCAGCTTGGGCAGCACGTACACGCCCACCGGGTACTTCTCCGGCGAGACGTAGAGCTCGATCTGCGCGAGCACCTGGTTGGTGAAGGAGTTACTCATCACAAACGAGGGGTGGCCGGTGGCGTTGCCAAGGTTCATCAGGCGCCCCTCCGACAGAATGAGCACACTGCGTCCGCTCGGGAGGCGCCATTCGTCGACCTGCGGCTTGATCTGCACCTTGACGGCACCCGGCAGCGACTCGAGCGTGGCCATGTCGATCTCGTTGTCGAAGTGTCCAACGTTGGCGACGATGGCGAGGTGCTTCATGCGCAGCATGTGGTCGACGCCGATGACGTTGACGTTTCCGGTGCCACTGACGAAGATGTCGACCTGCTCGACAACGGACTCGAGGCGAGCCACCTGAAAACCGTCCATCGCGGCCTGCAGCGCATTGATCGGATCGATCTCGCTCACGATCACGCGGGCGCCCTGGCCGCGCAGAGCTTCGGCGGCGCCCTTGCCGACATCACCATATCCGGCGACGAAGACGACCTTGCCGCCGATCAGCACGTCGGTGGCGCGGTTGAGGCCGTCGGGCAGTGAGTGACGAATGCCGTATTTGTTGTCGAACTTGCTCTTGGTGACCGAGTCGTTCACGTTGATGGCCGGAAAGAGCAGTTCCTTGCTCGCGGCGAGCTCGTAGAGGCGGTGCACACCGGTGGTCGTTTCTTCAGTGACGCCCATGAGGTCGGCGGCGACCAGGGTCCAGCGGTCGCTCGACTCCGCCAGGGACTTACGGAGGGCGGCGAGAATGACGCCGTATTCGTGGCTGTCACCGGCAGCATCCGCTGGTACGGCACCTGCCAACTCGAATTCGCGGCCCTTGTGCACGAGCATGGTGGCATCGCCACCGTCGTCGAGGATCATGTTCGGGCCGGTCCAGCTGGCTCCGGCGCTAGCCGCCTCGGCACTCCAGTCGAAGATCTGCGCGGTGCACCACCAGTAGTCCTCGAGGGTTTCGCCCTTCCAGGCGAACACGGGAACGCCGGCGGGGGCATCCGTTGTGCCGGTGGGGCCAACCGCGATCGCGGCGGCGGCATCGTCTTGCGTGGAGAAAATGTTGCAGCTGGCCCAGCGCACCTGGGCGCCGAGGGCCACGAGGGTCTCGATCAGCACGGCGGTTTGCACGGTCATGTGCAGGGATCCGGCGATGCGGGCGCCAAGAAGCGGCTTGGTCTCACCGAATTCGGTGCGGAGGGCCATGAGGCCGGGCATCTCGTTCTCGGCCAGGCGCAGCTGGTGGCGCCCAGCCTCCGCGAGCGACAGATCGGCAATTTTGTAGGTGAAGGTGGAGGGCACGGTGGGTGCGGCGACAGTCATGGCACTATCTTGCCATTTCAGCCTGAATGAACTCGACATTCTTACGCTCGTTGTGCGCGTAATCGCTCGCGCTGGCCGCTACGCTCGCGCTGCCACTTCGCTGCGGCTTTCCTCGTGCTGGCCGCGGTCCGTTGGCAGAGCGGATGCCGCGGCCCGGCGCCGCGCGCCCGCTGCGGCCAGCGCCATCACGAGGAACGCCACGAGCGCGGCGGCCGCTCCGGCCCAGATCGGCGCCGTGTAGCCGAGGCCGGAGGCGATGAGGCTGCCGCCCGCTCCGGCACCGAGCGCGTTACCGAGGTTGAACGCCGCGATGTTGGCGCCGGAAGCCAGCGTGGTGGCGCCGTTTGCGTAGCGCATCACCCGCATTTGTAGGCCGGGAACGACGCCGAAGCCGAATCCGCCCATCAAAATGAGCGAGACCACGGTCGCGATCGGGTTGGCAGCGGTGAGCGCAAAAAACACGAGCACGAGGGTCAGGGCGCCGAGGAAGGCGAGCAGGCTCGCGTCGAGGTTGCGGTCGGCGAGTTTGCCGCCGAGCGCGTTGCCAGCGAAGAGTCCGACGCCGAACACGACGAGCAGCCACGGCACCATGCTCGCCGCGAAGCCGGTCACCTCGGTGAGGGTGAACGCGATATAGGTGAAGGCTCCGAACATACCGCCGAAGCCGAGCACGGTGACCGCGATCGACAGCCACACCTGCGGCGACCGGAAGGCGCGCAGCTCCTGGCGCAGGCTCGCGGTGCCGGCGCGCGGCGGCGCCATGGCCGGCAGCAGAAAGACCAGACCAAGCAGGGCGACGACGCCGATCGCAGTGATCGCCCAGAAGGTGGAGCGCCAGCCGAAGGCCTGGCCGAGCAGGGTACCGAACGGCACGCCGAGCACATTGGCGGCGGTGAGCCCGGTGAACATGATCGCGATCGCGCCGGCCTTCTTGTTCTCGGGAACGAGGCTGGCCGCGACGACGGCGCCGATTCCGAAGAAGGCACCGTGGCAGAGGGCGGCGATGATGCGGCCGCTGAGCATGATTGCGTAGGTGGGGGCGATGGCCGAGAGCAGGTTGCCGACGATGAAGAGCACCATGAGCGCCACGAGTACGCGTTTGCGGGAGAACCGATTGACCGCGGCGGTGAGGCCGAGCGCGCCGACGACCACGCTGAGCGCGTAGCCGGAGATGAGCCAGCCCGCCACGGCCGGGGTCACCGCGAAGTCGGCGGCAACTTCGGGCAGCAGGCCCATGATGACGAATTCGGTGAGGCCGATTCCGAAGCCACCGAGGGCGAGGGCGATCAGGCTGATGGGCATGGCGAAACTCCTTGAACGAGACGGATGAGCGCCAACTCTGGCGGGACACAGATTGACCACCTACGCTGATACTTGCACGCGCTGGTAGTTGTAGCCAACACTTGTTGCAGGCGCGCTATAAATACTTGCACACGCTAGCTATCCGCGCAAGCAACCATCGTGAACACCGGAGGATCCATGGGCATTGCAGACGACGCCGTCGAGGTGCGCGCCCAGGGCTGGCGTACCCTGGCATCCCTGCACGCGGCCATTGACACCGAACTCGAGCGAGCGCTCCAGGGCGCGGTCGAACTGTCGGTCGTGGAGTACACCGTGCTCGACGCGCTCGGCCGCCAACACGGCTGGCACATGCGCATGCAGCAACTCGCCGGCGCGACCGCCCTGTCGAGCAGCGCGACCACCCGCCTGGTCAACCGCCTCGAAGAGCGGATGCTGCTCACCCGCGTTCTCTGCGCCGACGACCGGCGCGGCATCTACACCGAACTCACCGCGGCCGGGCACGCCCTGCACGATCGGGCCCGCCCGGTGCACGATGCGGCACTCGAGCGGGCGCTGGCATCCGCTCGGCTGGCGCCGGAACTGGCCGGTCTCGTCGACGCGATCGCCGGCTAGCCCGGTCCGAACGGCTCGGCACGTCGCACTATGCGGCGCTCAAGCGGGCGCTGGCATCCGCTCGGCTGGCACCGGCACTGGCCGGTCTCGTCAAAGCCATCGCCGCCTAGCCTGGTCCGAACGGTTCAGCAGCGTTCCCCCCGGGCCGCGTCAGCGCGTTGGTCGGAGGCCGGGTCCTGCCACCGATGCTAGCGGGGAGAGTCGGGGTCGTCGGCCACGAAGCGGTGCCTCATGAGCTGCCAGCCCTGGGGAGCGCTCGTGCGCTCGGCGTGACGCGAGCACAGGTCAAAACTGTGCGGTTCCTTGCGACCGGACAGCGGGCCGAGCACAGCCAGGGACTCCCCGTAGTCAAAGGTGAGCGTGGCCACCGAGGGTTCGAGGCAGGCAACGCGAGAACACGGGCGGAATGTCATTGCTTATAAGGGTAGCCGCTACAGGGCCGCCGTAGGATGGCAGCATGTCCCGATCCCGTCGATCCGCTTCGCCCGAACCGACCGTGCGCGGCCGTGGGCGTGACCGGCACGGCCGCGGCATCCGCAGTTCGGCGACCGGCCCCTTTCTGCCGCCGCTGCGCACCCGCATCGACCTGTTCGACATGACGATCGCCTCGACGATCGAGTATTTGCGCGGCGTCTGGCCCGAAGAATTGGGCAAGTCGGTTTTTGAGGTGGCCGCCGGACCGCCCTCGGTCATCCCCGGTGTCGGGGTGGAGCGCTGGATGGTCACGCCGGAGACGAATCGCGTGGTGTTCTACCGCCTGCCGATTCAGCGGCTGTCGCGCCTGCACGAGAACGACGAGATGCACCAGCGCATGATGATCGAGACCTGCGTGTTTCGCGGCGTCGCCGAACTCCTCGGCAAAGACCCCTGGGATCTCGCGCCGGATCGCTTCCGCCACTTCTAGACCGCCGGGCGTGCTTCCGGCGAGCGCCGCCACAGAGAAGCGTCGGCCACGGGGCGTCGCGGCATGTGTTTGAGAAGTTGGCACGTGTTCAAACCAGTGCCAACTTCCCCAATACGTGCCACGCGCAGAATGCGGGCGGGGCGGGCATTCGCAGGGCGGCAACCCCGCGATCCCTTTCTGCGACTGGGATCGCGGCGCTATTAGCGCGCGCGCTTGTCTGAACGTTTGCTGAATTGAGTAACAGAACGGTAACGGATTGGGGTAATTCCAAACCATTTCGGGGGTGGAACCGAACACCATGCAGACCCCAACACCACCTGCTCGAACTACAGAAAAGGATTTATCCCATGCGTACATTTACCAAGGCCACCATCGGTTTCGCATCTGCTGGAATTCTCATCGCCGGCCTCGCCGGCTGCTCGACGACCGGCACCACGACCACCCCGGCGCCCGCCGCCAGCTCGTCCAGCTCGGCCGAAGCCACCCCGACGCCGCTCGCCTCGATCCCCAGCCTCTCCGGTGTTGACACCGCGGTGCTACTCGACGCCAACTTCGCCGCTGCCCTGACGAGCCTCGGCCTCACCGCCGGAACCGTCGGAACGGCCACCCTCGAAGACGGCAGCCTGCACTTCCCGATCACCGGCGGCAACGTGGACTACTACGACCCGGCCGCAAGCTACCGCCCGTTCGTTCAGGGTTCCATTCAGCACGAGGGTTCCGGCTTCTCGCTGACCGCCGGCGACACCGTCGTCGAGCTGACCAACTTCACCATCGACCCGGGCACCTCGGAGCTCTTCGGTGACGTCTCGGTCAACGGCGCATCCGCCGCGACCCAGGCCCTGCTCTTCAACCTCTACGGCGGAACCCTGGAGCCCCTCAAGATGGACGGCGACAACGCCATCCTGACCGGCACCACGGTGCACATCTCCTCCGTCGCCGCCGGCCTGCTGAACGACACGTTCAAGACCGACGCCGTCGCTGACCAGCTGCTCGTTGGTATCGCGACGATCACCGCCGCCACCAAGTAGCTCTTCACAAGAGAGTCAGCGTCACAGCAAAAATCGGGGCTCGCCACACGGCGGGCCTCGATTTTTGCGTGCCCGGGCGGTGTCTCGCACCTGACGTGCGCGCGCGGCGGGCTCGTGGCACGTTTTGGAGAAGTTGGCACGTGTTCAAACCAGTGCCAACTTCTCAAACGCGTGCCACGGCAGGATTAGGCGGCGGAACTGCGCGGCGGCATCCGCGCGGCGCGTCAAACGGATGCCGCCGCCCGGCTGCGCAGGTCGTCGCGCACGGTCACGGCGAGGTCGGGGTGGTCGACGAAGACCCCGTCGATGCCGCTGCCCATGACCGCTGCGAACTCGCCGCGCCAGTGGCCGAAATCGGCGGCCTGTTCACCGCGGCGATGCGGCTCAGTGAGGAAGGCGTTCTCGGGGCGCAGGGTCCAGCAGAGGATGTCCAACCCGGCCGCGTGGGCGTCCGCGACGAGAGACGAGACGACCAACTCGCCGGCGGCATCCGCCTGGATGATCAGGGATTTGTCAACGCTGATGCCGTCAACGCTGAGAGCGGCGAGGCCGCTGTCGGTGAGATAGTCCGAGTAGTACGGGGCTGCGGCGCCGAGCTCGATGATTTTGTCGAGCGGCTGTCCGGTCGGGGCGATGAGAAACACGCTTTGAGCGCTGATGCCCCGGGCAGCGAGCTGCTCGAGCACGGTCGGTTCGAAGCTCTCGATGATGAGGCGCTCGTCGTCGTTGCTCCAGCCGGCCGCGCGCACCTCAGCGGCGAACAATTCGTCGAGCGGCAGGCCGATCGACTCGAAATAGGCGGCGTTCTTGATTTCCGCGACCATGCCGAGGGTGCGCCGATAGGTGTTCGAGGCCTCGTCGATGAGGTGAAACAGGTCGCTCAGCCGAAGGATCGGATACTGGTCGTCGTGCACGGCGCTCGTCGGCCGCAAGTGGGCCAGGCGTTCCCGGGCGCGCAGCGTGGCGAGTTCGGCCCAGGTGAAGTCCTCGGTGAACCAGCCGGTGAGGGTGTGGTCGGCGAATTCCTTGGTCGTGCGGCGGCCGGCGAATTCGGTGCGGGAGGCGACATCCGTTGTGGCGGAGATGTCGTTCTCGTGGCGCAGCACCAATATGCCGTCGCGGGTGGCGACAATGTCGGGCTCGACGGCGTCGGCGCCGAGCTCGAACGCGAGGTCGTAGGCGGAACGAGTGTGTTCGGGGCGGTAGCCGCTGGCTCCGCGGTGACCGATGACAAGAGGGGGCATCTGCACACCGTAACGGTGCTGGGTGACGTCGAGAGCCGCTCAGGTGAACACCCGCTGAAGTTTCGACGCGGTGCAGGCGAACGCCTCGCGAAGAGTGGGCTTAAACAGACCAATTGGCCGATCAGCGCCACGGGCGCTCCCTAACCTGACAGAGTCTGCTGCTTGGCCGACGGTATTTTTCAGGGAGATTTCCGCGTATGCCCACCATCGAGGACCTGCACCGCAGTACCGATTCAGCGGTGGCGGAATCGGTTCCGACCGGCGTTGTGTCGCCCGTGCCGCCTCGTATATTCACCCCGCGAAAAAAGAAGAAGCCGTGGAAGTCGTGGCTGTTGTTTCTGCTGTTCGCTGGGCCGAACGTGGCGCTGCTCATCGTCTTCACCTACAAGCCGCTGTTGCAGTCGCTCTACTACTCCACACTGCAGTGGAACCTCGGCTCGGCATCGGCGATTCCGGTGGGCCTCGGTAACTATGTGACCTGGTTCAACGATCCCGGCACCGTTCGCGTCGTCACGGTCACCCTGATCTTCACGATCGCGACCGTCGGCGGCGGCATGGTGATCGGGCTGTTGTTCGCTGTGCTTCTGAATCGCAAGCTGCACGGTCGCGGCGCGGCCCGCACCATTGTGGTCGCACCGTATGTGCTCTCCGGGGTGGCGGTCGGGCTGCTCTGGCTGTTCGTGTTCGACCCGAACTTCGGTATCACCGCGGCGCTGCTGGACGCGATCGGCGTGGCCTCACCGCCCTGGTACAACGATCCGCACTGGGCGCTGGTCATGGTCATCATCGTCTACCTCTGGAAGAACGTCGGCTACGTAGCCCTCATCTACCTGGCGGCGTTGCAGTCGGTGCCGCGCGACCTGCTCGAGGCTGCCTCGCTCGACGGTGCCTCGCCGGTGCGCGCGTTTCACAACATCGTGCTGCCGCTGCTCGGCCCGACGACCTTCTTTCTGTCGATCACCACTCTGCTGAGCTCTCTGCAGTCGTTCGACATCATTCAGGCGATGACCAAGGGCGGACCGCTCGAGGGCACCACCACGATGATGTACCAGATTTACCAGGAGGGCTTTCAGGCCGGTCGGGCGGGGTATTCTTCCGCCGTCGCGACAATTCTGTTCGCCGTGCTGCTCGTGGTCACGCTGATTCAAATGAAGTACGTCGAGAAACGAGTGCACTACTGATGGCCACGCCTAGCCTTTCAACGACCGCGGCCGCACCGCGTCGCCGCAAGCCGCTGCAGCTCGGCGGCTACCTCGGCCTCGTGCTGGCCATCGCGATCATGATCCTGCCGCTGGTCTGGATGTTCCTGGCCGGGTTCAAGGAACGCGACGAGATCTACACCGTGCCGATCCAGTGGCTGCCTGAAGCCTATGACCTCTCGAACTATGCGGCCGCCCTGGCCGCCGTGCCGTTTGGAAATTTCTTTCTCAACAGCACCATCACCACCGTGATCGGCGCCGGCCTCAAGATGCTGCTCGGCCTGACCACCGCCTACGCGGTCGTCTTTCTGGAGTTTCCGTTCAAGAAATTCGTCTTCGGGCTGGTCATCTTTGCCCTGCTGGTTCCGCAGCAGATCGTTATGATCCCGAACTTTACCCTCGTGGCCTCGCTCGGCTGGATCAACACCTACCAGGGCATCATCGTTCCGGGGTTGGCCAGCGCGTTTGGCACCTTTCTGTTTCGTCAGCATTTTCTGACCCTGCCGATCAGTATTCTCGAAGCCGCAGCCCTCGACGGTGCGAGCCACTGGATGCGCCTCTGGCGGTTCATCGTGCCGATCAGCGCGCCGACCATCGCCGCGGTCGCCCTGGTCTCGATCGTCTCCGAGTGGAACGAATACCTCTGGCCGCTGCTCGTCGTCGACCGCTCCGACATGATGACGCTGCCGGTGGGCCTGACCCTGCTGCAGAACAACGACGGCGTCACCAACTGGGGCGTGCTGATGGCCGGCACAGTGCTGGTCACCGTGCCCGTGCTGATCGCGTTCTTTGCGCTGCAGAAACGCATCATCGCCGGACTGACCGCCGGTGGCGTGACCGGCTGATCTGCGGGCATCCGTTTTATTGAAGCGGATGCCACCCCCCTCTTTTTCGCTTGTGCCCACCCCCTACAAGGAGAGTTCTATGACCGCGACACCCACGTTCACCATCAACCGCCGGCAGATTCTGAAGCTCGCCGCGGTATTCGGTGCCACCGCCACCCTCGCCGCGTGCAGCGGGCCCTCGCTCGGAGCGGGTGCCGGCGCCGCTGACGCACCGGTCACGGACTGGACGGGAGTCATTCCGGCCAAGGAGATCACCTGGTGGAGCAACCACCCGGGAACCTCGAAGCTGATCGAGGAAGAGATCATCAAGCGCTTCCAGGCCGAGAACCCCGAGATCACGGTGAACCTGGTCACGGCCGGCGCCAACTATGACGAGATCGCGCAGAAGTTCCAGGCGGCATCGGGCACCAACAGCGTGCCCGACCTCGTGCTGGCGAGCGACGTGTGGTGGTTCCGGTACATGATCAACGGCCAGATTCTGCCGCTGGACGACCTCGCCAAGCACCTCGAGTTCGACACCGCCGACTTCAACACGACGCTGTACGACGACTACACCTTCACCGGCAACCACTGGGCTATCCCCTACGCCCGCTCCACCCCGCTGTTCTACTACAACAAGGCAGTCTGGGCGAAGGCCGGCCTGCCCGACCGGGCACCGAAGACCTGGGCCGAATTTGATGAGTGGGCACCGAAGATTGCGGCCGACGGCGGCGTGATGCCGCTCGGACTCGGCAAGGGCGCATCCTGGGCGGCCTGGTGGTTCTGCAACATGCTGTGGGGCCAGGGCGGCGCCTACTCCGACGAGTGGACGATGACTCTCGATACTCCCGAAGCGATCGCAGCGGCGGACTACCTGCAGTCCCTGATCTACGACCGCAAGATCGCTACCGTGGCCGCGGTCGACCAGGTCGCCGACTTCGGTGCTGGCCTGACCGGCTGCATCATGGGCTCGACCGGCTCGCTGACCGGCATTCTGAAGGCCGCAACCTTTGACGTCGGTACCGGTTTTCTGCCGGAAGGCCCGAAAGGGCAGGCCTGCCCGACCGGCGGAACCGGCGTCGCGATCGCCTCCGACCGCACGCCGGAACAGCAGCTGGCCGCCGGCATGTTCCTGAAGTTTCTGACGAACTCCGAGAACACCGCGTACTTCTCCTCGAACACGGGCTACATGCCGGTGCGCACCTCGGCCCGCGATGGCGAGACCATGACCAAGGTCTACGCCGAGTTCCCGCAGTTTCGTACCGCCGTCGACCAGCTCGAGACGACTCGCTCGCAGGACTGGGGCCGCGTCTTCGTGCCGAACGGCGACAAGGAGCTCACCACCGCGCTCGAGAAGATCATGCTGCAGCAGGCCGCCCCGGCCGAGGCCTTCGCCGTTGCGAGCACGGCGATCGCGACCTCGTTCGACGAGAACGTGAGCGCGTACCTGTAACTCCGGGTGCAGGAGAGCGGGCTCGCCGGTTGGCGGGCCCGCTTTTGCGTCTGCCGGGGCGGCATCGGCTTGCCAGGTAGCGACTCGTGGCGAGCGCCCGATGATAGGCGGGCGAGCCGCTTTTCACGAAGCGCACCGTACGATCGCGGCGAAACTCTTTGCGCGCGAGCGATCCTGCTCACAGCTTTGGGTAGGCGGTCGGCAGGGCAAGGCCGCGCTCGGTGAGCACGGCGCGCAGCCGGGTCGGATAGTCGGTGATGATGCCGTCGACCCCCAGGTCGATGAGGGTGTGCATGAGCGCGGTCTCGCTGACCGTCCACGGGATCACGGGCAGTCCGGCGGCGTGCGCCGCGGCGACGAGCTCGGGCGTGACCGTCTCAAAGATCGGCGAGAGCGCGTCATACCCCTGCGCGGCAGCGGCCCGGGCGACGGATCCGTCGTAGTCGTCAATGTCGATGCCGCCCAGGTGCACACTCGCGCCGGGCCGGCCGACTCCGAGCCAGTCCTCGTCCTGGGCGAGGGCGACGAGTCGCAGCTTAGGGGCGATTTCACGCACGAGGTTGAGGGACGCCCAGTCGAAACTCTGCACCGTCACACGATCGGCGCGGCCCGACGCTTCGATCGATGCGACGACGGCGCGAGTGAGCGCCTTCATTTCGTCTGCGCCCGCCGGGCCGGGGGTCTCGATCTTCGTCTCGATGTTGAGCTGCACGGTGTCGGCCTGGTGAACGTCGACGAGCGCGAACACGTCGGCGAGTTCGGCAATGGTGTTTCCCGGCACATTCTGCTGCTCCGGATAGCCCGGAAGCTGCTGGTAGCCGCAATCCAGCGTCTGGATCTGTTCCAGGGTCAGCTCGCGCACCCGGCTGCCGGCGTAGGGAAATTGCGGGTCGCCGCGGAAGGCGGCATCCGTGTCCCGGCACTTGGTCGCGGTGAGCACATCGTCGTGCCAGACCACGACGGCGTCGTCGCGGGTGAGATTGGTGTCGAGTTCGAGGGTGCTGACGCCCAGCTCCAGCGAGGCGGCAAAGGCGGCGAGGCTCTCTTCGGAATGTTCGCCGCGGCCGCCACGATGGGATTGCAGGTCGAACTCGGCGAGTTGTGTCGCGCGGGGTGTCTGCGCGGCGGGCGCCGGCTCCCCCTGCGCGGCCACCACGGCACCGCCGACCAGGACCGTGCTGAGGGCGGCAGCCGCCGCGATGATCACAATCTTGCGCATGCGGCACTCTTTCGTGGATCGAAGCACGCCGAGAGGCGTGCATCTGCCCACGTTAAGGAGGCGAGGTGGCCGGCATCCGCTTCGCAGCCATCAGGCGCATGAACTCTGTGTTAACACGTTGACTGCGTTACGCGCGACGAGCGGTCAGGCGGGGCGACAGCATCTGCTTGAGCGCACCGGGGCCGGCGCGGCGCAGCGAGACGGCCACGATCACGATCACCGCGACCGCGATCGACACCTGGGTGAGCTGCGGGTTCGGCAGGAGCAACCGCAGGGTGAGCGCCATCGGCACGAGCAGCCATTCCCAGCGGCCGCTGAGCGCCACGAACGGCAGCAGTAGCAGCGCATACCAGGGGTAGCGGGGGCTGAGCACGAGCAGGGTCGCGCCGATCATCACGAGCTGACCGACCCAGGGCTGGGTCTGGTCGGTTTTGATGATGACGAGAACGGCCACGATCGCCAGAATAATGCCCGCCACGATCACAGCGGATGCCCCCGGCGCGACCAGAGACACCAGCGCGAACCGCGAGCCGTCCTGGTAGCCCTCTTCGGTGAGGTAGCCGGGCAGGTAGCCGAGCACCCCGATTCCGGTGGCGAGCACATAGGGCACGTACAGCAGAGCGAAACTCAGAACAGATGCCGCCACCATGCGCCACCCGCCCCTTTTCAGCAGCGCCGGTGCCGCCAGCACAGGAATGAGTTTGGTGCCGATTGCGATTCCGAGCATGATGCCGCCGCGCCAGACTTTTTTGCTCGAGACCAGGAACACGGCCGCGACCACGAAAATGACGCCGAGCATGTCCACGTGCGAGTTGGTGATGGCTTCGGTCGCCACGAGCGGACACCAGGCCCAAAGGGCCGCGTTTCTCTCGTTCAGGCCGCGGCGGCGCATGCCGTCGAGGAGCAGGACGGTCGTTCCGAGGCTCAGCAGCAACCCGGCGAGCTGCAGCGGCCAATATTCCGGCCCTGGTCCGGTGAGAAAGCGCACACCGGCGAAAAAAATCTCGCTGGCCGGCGGATAGATCGTGGGTACGGCCGTACGGTTCAGGGCCGAGCACAGCAGGTCGCCATCGGTCGTGCGGGCGCGCACAATGCGTTCACCGACGCAGACTTCTGCGCCGACGGCGTTGGTCTGGGGTGCGGGGAAGAGCCAATCTGGTCTCAGGGAATCGAGGCGGGCCTCGGCTGGCGTGAAAGCGTAGGGGCTGATGCCGTTGGTTTGTACGATGCCGTCCCAGGCGTAACGGGCCGAGTCGGTGCTCGTGTTGGGTGGGCCGACCATGGCTGCGCCGCCGATCAGAGCGGAACCGGCGAGGATCAGCGCAACGACCGCTTTGCCCCGGACACGGCGCAACAGCCACCAGGCCAGGCCGAAGAGCAGCCAGAGCGCGCTCGTGACCAGCACGAGCTGCACCTCGTCGCGGTCGGGGTTGAACAGGTCGAACGTGAGCACGCCGAACGCGGTGAGGGCAGCGCTGGCCACCAGCAGGGCAGCGATGATCGTTATGCGCACGGTTCAGTCTGTCTCATGGGTCGTGACTTTTCCGGGACCGTTCACCCATTCACCCGCACATCGTAAGGAATTCTTACCCTTTTTGAGCGCGGCGCAGTGGTGCAATGAAGGTATGCGGCGATTGATGTACGAGGCCCAGCGAGCGCTGGCGTCGCCGGTGCGCAATCCGCGCATGGCCACCGTGATCGGGCGGCTGCTCGGCGCCGCCTTTCTGATCTGCTTCGGCACCGGCCTGTACAGCCACTTTCTGCAGGAACCGCTCGACTGGATGCGCTTCGCGACCCGGCCCGAGTTTCTCTACCAGGTGACCCAGGGCACGCACATCATCACGGGCATCGCCTGTTTTCCGCTGCTGTTGGCCAAGCTGTACATCGTCTTTCCAAACCTGTTCGCGTATCCCCCGGTTCGCGGCTTCGTGCATTTTCTGGAGCGCGCGTCGATCGCCCTGTTTGTCGGTGCCTCGCTCGTTCAGATCACGATCGGGCTGCTCAACACCTACCAGTGGTACCCGTGGCCGTTTCCGTTTCGGCAGGTGCACTTTGCGCTCGGCTGGGTGCTGATCGGGCTGCTGGTCATCCACATCGCGGTCAAGCTTCCGGTGATCACGCGGTACTGGAACAAATCTCCGTCCTCCGACGACGAGCATCTCTCCGATGCGGTGTCGGGGGACCGCGGTTCCGATGCCGAGGCCGAGGCCGTGCGCCTCTGGGGCACGACCCGCCCCAATGGCGTGACCGGGCGGGTGCTCGACTACATCGATGCGACGCCGCGCGCTGCGTCGCGGGTCAGTCGGCGCGGGTTTCTCACCACGGTCGGTGTGGCGACGACCGCCGTCGTCGGTCTCACCGCGGGGCAGACCTTCACACCGCTGAACGCGGTCAACTTGTTCGCGCCGCGCAAGAAGGGCGTCGGCCAGCAGGGAGTTCCGGTGAACCGCACGAGCGCACAGGCCAAGGTAGCGGATGCCGCCATGGCCCCCGCGTGGAGCCTCACCCTCGCTGTCTCCGGCACCGAACGCTCGTTCACTCGGGACGAGCTGCTCGCACTGCCGCAGACGTCCGTGCAACTGCCGATCGCCTGTGTCGAGGGCTGGAGCCAGATGGCTTCGTGGCGGGGTGTGCGACTGCGCGACCTCGCCGATCTGATGAACGCCGACCCTGACACGTCGTTTCGCCTGATCAGCCTCGAAGAACGCGGCAGTTTCAGCAAAACGCAGATGGGGCGCGAGTATGTGCGCGACCCGCTCACGCTCGTTGCGCTCGAACTCAACGGAGAGACGCTCGACCTTGAGCACGGGTATCCGGCCCGCATGATCGCGCCCGGCCGGCCCGGTGTGTTGCAAACCAAGTGGCTGAGCCGAATCGAGGCGATCTGATGACTTCTCTTCAAGGCGGTCTGAACCCACCGCCGGCCGGAATCGAGGCGTCGACCGGTCAACGGATGCGCAGCATCCGCTTGGTGCTGCTGGGTGTCGGCGTGCTGATGCTGGCCTGGGGCGCGTTCGTGATGTTCGACTCGGTGCGGCTGACCCGCATTCCCGGGGTGGCGCTGTGGATTGCGGCGGCGATCGTGCTGCACGATGCGATTCTGGCGCCGATCGTGTTTGCGTTCGGGATTGCGCTGGGGCGGGTCGGACGACGGGCGACCGGGACGATCATTGCGATCGTGCAGGGCGGCATTGTCGTCGGGTCTCTGGTCTCGCTCGTGGCGGTGCCACTGATCGTGGCGAAAAACTTCGCCCCGGCCAACCCGACGGTGCTGCCGCTGAATTACGGGCTCAACCTAGGGATTTTCTGGCTCGTGCTCGCGGCGGTAACCGTGGGGCTGTCGGTGTGGGCGTTTCTGCGCCGGCGACGACCGGACGTGGCTTTTCCGGACGACTCCGGGCGCTGAGGTGGGGGGCTATTGTCGGCGGCCCGCTATTGAGGAGCGGCCGGGCCCAGCTTTGAGAACTGGGACCCAAGCTAGCATGGGCCCAGTTTCCGGGCCCGGGCCCGGAAAGAAGGTACGGTCAGGCGCGGGCTAGGCGGGCGAAGGAACGGCCTCCGCGGGTCCATTCGGCGACCTGCACGAGTCCAACGCGGGCCGCGCGGCGGCGCAGGGCGCTGACGCCGATCTCGGCCCAGGGGAACGCATCGCTCGTGTGTCCGGCGGCGTCGTGCAAGGTGCCCTCGTAGGCGAGGTCGTGCTCGGGGTCGCGGTGCACCTCGACGACGAGCACGCCGTCGGCGCAGAGCAGCGACACACAGCGGTCGAGCAGAGCGTCGGGGTCGCCGCCGATACCGATATTGCCGTCAACGAGGAGCAGGGTCGCCCAGGTTCCCGCCATCGGGATGTAGTCGAAGACGGAGCGCTGCAGCACGGCGAGACCGGCTGCGAGGGCGATGCGCACGGCGGTCGGCGAGACGTCGACGCCGAGGGCATCGAGTCCCTCGTCGATCGCGGCCTGGATCATGCGACCCGGTCCGCAGCCGATGTCCAGCACCGGTCCCGCGACGCCGCAGAGCAGGGAACGGTCGATTGCATCGGCTCCGGCGCTCCAGCGCCCGGCGTGCATGGTCGACACTCGCGTCGGCGTTCCCGGATCGGCATCGGCTCGATTGCCGTGCAGGTACAGCACGTTGTCATCGGATTGCAGCGCCTGGGCATACGGTTCGGATCCGCCGGACCCGAACGTGGTCGGGCGGCGAAAACGCTCGGCCGTGGCGCGGTCTCTGGCAGCGTCGTCGAGTTCCCAGTCGGCCGGCTGCTCCCACAGGCGCGGCGACACGAGGGTCATGAACGTGCCCCGTTCACGGTGAGCGATTCGGCATTCCGCAACAGAGCGGATGCCGTCACCTCCGCGAATGCACGCGCGAACCGGGTGTGGGGGGCGCTGGAGGCGACGGTGTGGGCATCCGTTATGGTGTCGATGTCGGTGAGCGCGGGCAGCAGGCCGACGGTGAGGCCGGCCTCGTCGAGGCGTTGCAGCTGGTGAGCGCCGGTGTCGGCGCGGCTCATCGGGATGCCGCGGAGCAGCGCGCCGGTCGGGTTTTTGAGCGCGAGCGCCCAGAAACCGCCATCGTCTGCGGGACCGAACCAGGCATCCGTATTCCAGTTCTGAAATATGGGGGCGAGCAGTTCGGCGCTGACCTGCGGGGTGTCCATGCCAAGAAGCAGGGTCTCCTCGTCGAGGTGGTCGAAGATGGCGGCGAGTCGCTCATCGAGACCACCGGAGGTCTGCGGCAGAATCTCCCAATCGGATGCCTCCGGCGGCGGGGTCACACCGTCGAACGCGAGGATGTGGCGGGTGGCGGGCAGCGCGCCGGCGACGGCCAGGGTGTCGGCGAGGCTGGTGGCGGCAAGCTGGGCGGCCTGCTCGAGGGAGAGCGGCGGGTGCAGGCGGGTCTTGACCTTGCCGGGAAGGCATTCCTTGGCGATGACGACGATAGCGGTCATGAGCGGGCCTCGTTGGTGTTTGGGTTCCTGGTGCTGCTCGCGCTGTTGGCGCTTTGGGCGTTGTTGGCCCTTTGGGCGTTGTTGGCACTGAGCAGCGCGGACATGTCCTGAATGGCAGTCAGGGTTCCGCGCACGGTTCCCGTTACCTTGCTGCGGCCGACGCGCGGCGCGTAGCCCGTGTCCACCTCGCGGATGCGCCAATTCGCTGCGGCCGCGCCGAGAAACATCTCGAGCGGATATCCGCTGCGGCGGTCGTGCAGGTCGAGGGCGAGGAGGTGGTCGCGGCGGGCCGCTCGCATGGGGCCGAGGTCATGAATGTTCACACCTGTTATTCGGCGCAGTCGCCAGGAAAGATAGGTATTTGCTAGACGGGCATGCGGAGGCCAGGCGTTTCGGGTCGTGGGGCGACGGCGGCCAAGCACGAGATCAGCCTCGTCGGCGCTGATCGGATCGACCACCAGCGGCAGGTCGCGGGGGTCCATCGAGGCGTCGGCGTCGCAGAAGGCCACGATCGGGGCGGTCGCGGCGAGGAGCCCGGCGTGGGCGGCGGCGCCGAATCCACGGCGGCGTTCGTGCACGACGTACGCGCCGAGGATGCGGGCGAGGTCGGCGGACCCGTCGGTCGACCCGTTGTCGACGACGATCGCGCGGTAGCCGGCGGGCAGGCGTTCGAGGATCCACGGCAGTGCCTGCGCCTCGTTGAGGCAGGGCAACACCACATCCACCCGAATATTCATCATTCTTCGACCCTAAAGGGGAGGTCTGGGGCTTCGGGGCGAAACAGGTTACGAACCGCTGAATGTTTCTGGGCGTTTGGTGTGAATTGGCTCAACGCACGATTGGCGGATGCCGGTGACGGGTTGGTTGTCCGGGCCCATGTTGTGGCCCTGGGCCCAGTTTAGAAGCTGGGCCCGTGGACGGGCCCGGGCCCCGTCCGGTTGGGCGGACGGCGTGAGGCGGGGCATCCGCTGGACCGACCGACAGGTGGGTGCGCGCGCCCCGCGCGGTATGGGGTGCGCGCGCCTAGTCTAAGGGGGTGTCTCCCTCCCAATATTTTGCGCCGCCCCGAGCGGATGCCCTCGCCAGCCGTCGCGTGCTCCTGATCGAGGACGACCCGACGGTATCCGAGGTGGTCGGGCAATACCTGCGCGCCGCCGGATTCGTCGTGGATGAAACCGTGGACGGGCTTGCCGGCCTGCGCCAAGCCGAACTCGCGCAGCCCGACCTTATTGTGCTCGACCGCATGCTTCCGCTGCTCGATGGCATCGAAGTGTGTCGCCGCATCCGCGTGAACTGGGGCGCGCTTCCGGTGATCATGCTGACGGCGCTCGGCGAGGAGGAACACCGCATCGAAGGGCTCGAAGCGGGCGCGGACGACTACCTGGTGAAGCCGTTCTCTCCGCGCGAGCTGGTGCTGCGGGTGCAGTCAGTATTGCGGCGGAGCGGCACCGAATCCATTCCGGAGGGGATCCTCGACGCCGGCGAGTTCTCGCTCAACCTCGCCGCACACGAGATTCGGTTGCGCGACAAGCCGCTCGTGCTCACGAGCCGGGAATTCGACCTGCTCGCCTATCTGATCTGGCGGCCGTCGCGGGTGCTGACCCGCGAGGAGTTGCTACGTTCGGTCTGGGGCTGGGAATTCGGGGACCTGTCCACCGTGACCGTGCACGTGCGGCGGTTGCGGGAGAAGGTCGAAGCCGACCCGGCGCATCCGCTGCTCGTGAATACCGTGTGGGGGGTCGGATACCGGTTCGATCCGGTGCCGCTTGGGGCCGGTTCGACGCCCGCTAACGACGCATCGAGGAGCGCGGGATGAGCGCGCCGGGCGAGGTCGTCATCACGGTTGTCTGGGATTCGAGGCTCGCGGGAGGCACCGGGGCTTGGCCGGCCCGCGGCATCCGTTTAGCGGGTGGCACACCGTGACCGCTGGCGTCATTGCGACCGTGGCCGGCATCGCGCTCGGTTGCGCGCTGGTTGTGGGAGCACTCGCCCTGCTCACCCTGCGGCTGCTGTCGCGGGGGTCGCTCGTGATGCAGGTGGTCGTCGTCGCGTTCGCGACCGTCGTGTCGGTGGTCAGCGGAACCTCCGCGGTGGCGTCGCTCATGTACCTGTCGGAGCACGACCTGAACGTGTTCTACTCGGTAGCCGCCGTCGCCGGAATCGTGTCGCTCGTCATGGCCTCTGTTTTGGGGCGGTCGCTGGTGCGCGACAACCAATACTTTCGGGCTGCTGCGGCAAGCATCGGTCGGGGCGAATCTGTTATATCTCCGGATCGGCATACATCGACGGAGTTCGCCTCGCTCGCCGGGGAGTTGGCCGCGACGGCCGATCGGCTGACCGAATCCCGCCAGCGGGAGGAGCGCATCGAGTCGTCGCGTCGCGAAATCGTGGCGTGGATCTCGCACGACCTACGCACGCCCCTCGCTGGCATCCGCGCCATGGCCGAGGCCCTTGAAGACGGCATGGCTCCCGACCCACAGCGGTATTACGTGCAGATTCGCGGGCAGGTCGACCGGCTCAGCGGCATGGTCGACGACCTGTTCGAGCTGTCCAAGATCCACGCCGGGGCGCTGCAGCTCAACTTTGAACGGGTGGCCCTGTATGACCTGATCAGCGACACCGTCGCAGATCTCGCGCCGGTCGCCCTCGGCAAATCGCTCGACCTGCGCTTCGAGGGTGAACGCGGTCTCACCCTCCAAGCGGATGCCCGGGAGCTCGCCCGCGCGGTCGGCAACCTGGTCATGAACGCCATTCAGTATTCCCCGGCCGACAGCGCCATCGTCGTCTCGGTCACCCGGCACGTCGACGGCAGGGCTGTGATTTCGGTTGTGGATGCGGCCGGCGGGATTCCGGAGCAGGATCTCGGCCGGGTGTTCGAGGCTGGCTGGCGAGCGAGTGGACCGCGGACCGTGTCCGCCTGGGGAACCGGCGCCGGTCAGAGCGGCGGCGCCGGGTTGGGGCTCGCGATCGTCGAGGGCATCGTGCGGGCTCATGCTGGGCAGGTGACGGTGACCAATGTGGGGAACGGATGCCGGTTTGAGATGCTGTTGCCGCAGCATCCGCTGGCCTGATCGGTCGGCAGGCCAAAGCAGCTCCCGGTCTCTCTTCAGGGTTCAATCACTTCCCACGGCATGACTCCTGCAATTTGCAGAAGGTGCCAGGAAAGTTGGCCGGAATTCCGCGCTTCCGCGCGGGGCCGCCGAGAATTTGCAGGAGTTACGCCGTTTTCGCCACTCCTACAGGTGTCTGTGGCGACCGGAATAGCCCCGAGGGCTGGGTCAGGGACACACGGCAGCACGCAGAGGGGCCGTCGCGAACTCGCGCATGCCGTCTTCGAAGGAGACCTGGGCGGACCAACCGAGTTCCGTGCGCAATCGCTCGGAGGACGCCGTAATGTGTCGCACGTCGCCGAGCCGGTACTGCCCGGTCACGATCGGGGTGAGGCCACCGGCCGCCGCGGCAAGGGCGGTCGCCATATCGCCAATGGTGTGCACGATTCCGCTGCCAACGTTGAACGGGCGGAATATTCCGGAATCGGAATGGGCCGTGAATTCCAGCGCGGAAATGTTGGCTGCGGCCACATCACGCACGTGCACGAAGTCGCGGCGCTGCCGGCCGTCTTCGTACACCCGCGGAGCCTCACCGCGCTCGATCGCCGAACGAAACAGGGAGGCGACCCCCGCGTAGGGCGTGTTCTGCGGCATGCCCGGTCCGTAGACGTTGTGGTAGCGCAGGGCGGCGACCTGCCCGCCGGTCGAGCGCGCCCAGGCCGTGGCGAGATATTCCTGACCGAGTTTGCTGCTCGCGTAGACGTTGCGCGGGTCGAGCGGGTCGGTTTCGCTCACCAGAACGGGCTCGAGCGCCTGGCCCGTCTCCGGGTCGAGCGGGTCGAAGCGCCCGGCGTCGAGGTCGCTCGCGAGGCGCGGGCCCGGCCGGGTGAAACCGTTCGGGCCGCGATAGCTGCCCTCCCCGTAGACCACCATGGATGACGCCAGAACCAGACGGCGGATGCCCCGCTCGGCCATCGCGGCCAGCAATACCGCCGTTCCCACCTCGTTGCTGTGCACGTAGTCGGGGGCGTCGGCAAAGTCGACGCCGAGTCCCACTTTGGCCGCCTGATGGCAGACCACGTCGATGTCTTCGAGGGCGCGGGCGACGGTGTCCGGGTCGGTCACGTCGCCGAGCAGGAACTCCACCCGTGGGTCCAGGCCCGCCGGGCGTGCGTTCCGGGCCCGGAAACTGGGCCCAGGTTCTCTCATGGGCCCGCTTTCCGGGCCCGGGCCCGGAAAGGTAGGGGACGCGGATTCAGGCGTGGACTCAACCTCGGACCTTAGCCCGCGATCGGCCGCGGACGCGCGCTCGGGCTCGGACACGAGTGCCGGCGCAGGCCCGTGCACGTCGGCGCGCAGTGAGTCCAGTACGCGCACCTGATAGCCGCGGGCGAGGGCGGCGTCGACGATCGCGGACCCAATGAAGCCCGCTCCGCCAGTGATCAGCAGGTGTTCGCCGGTCATGGCTGGTCCCGCTTGACGGTGCTGACACAGCCGGCACCAGGGTGGCGCTCCGCGTTCCCCGTCGATCCGCCGGCGACCCGCTGAAACGCACCGCGCGCCGAGCGATCCATGTTCACGCCAGCTCATCCGGGTCAGACACCACGGCACGAGCGAGTACGGCGGCGACCTGGGCCGGGTCGATGAGCTCACGCGGAGCGAAGTCAGTCGGCAGGGCCCGCAGGATGCCGTCGATCGCGGCCAGAATACGCGGCTGGGCGTCGCGCAGGCGCCGGAACACGACCGAGGCGGTCACGGCATCCGTTTCGAGGGAGGATTCACCACGGGCGGCGGTCTCGGCGTCCCCGGCATCCGCTGCGAGCACCGGCGCGAGCCCGGCGTCGGCATCCGTCACGAAGGAAAGGTTTACCGTGCCGAGGTTGAGCTCGCCGGCCAGCACGATCTCGGGGTACGCGGTCATGTTGACGATGTGGGCGCCGATCGAGCGGAACCAGACCGACTCCGCCCGGGTCGAAAACCGCGGGCCCTGAATGACGACGACCGTTCCGGTGGGGGCGAAGTTCTCGCCCAGCTCTTCGAGGGCGTTCACGGCGTACCCGCGCAGCAGCGGATCGAACGGGTCGGCGGCGGAGAGATGCTGCACCGATTCCCGGTCGTAGAACGTGTCGGGACGTCCAGTCGTGCGGTCGATGAACTGGTCGGTGACCACGAGCAGCCCGGGCGCATACTCCGGCGTGACTCCCCCGACCGCCGAGGAGGAGATGATCGCCCGCACGCCGATCGAGGCCAGCGCCCAGATATTCGCGCGGTAGTTGATCAGGTGCGGGGCGACGCTGTGACCGCTGCCGTGCCGGGGCAGAAACGCGACCCGGCGACCGGCTCGCAGGCCGATCGTGACGGGCGTGGTTCCGTAGGGCGTCTGTACCTGGTGCGTTACGGCGCCGGCCGGGTCGATGAGTTCGTAGAGTCCGGATCCGCCGATGACGGCAACCTCGGCACGCGCCGTCGGGTCGACCAGAGGTTCGGGCAGCGATTCGGCCGAGGGCGCAGCCAATTGGTCGGCAGTCGGGTCAAACGTCACAAGCGGCTCCCAGCGTTTAAAAGTCGAGTGTTCAGTGTGCCATCGAAACCTGCGTGCCCGCGCAAGCCCGCCTACCCGGTCGGGCCCCGACCAGAAAATGGGCCCGGTTTCCGGGACCGGTCCCGGTTGCACAGACAGCTAGTGCGTGTAGACGCGAATCGACGACGCGAGCGGCCCGGGCGGGTTCAGCGCGAACGACGACAGCACCCCGTCGCCGGAGTAATCCACGAGCGCCCAGAGTTCAGACCCGCCACTCACCACGTAGCGCTCTCCGCTTTGAAGCGGCACCGTGGCGCTGGCCCCAGCGCCCACCGTGAGGTCTACCGGGGTGCCAGCGGCGGGGGTGAGGGTGAGGGAGGCATCCGCTGCCCCACTGTTGACGAGGTGCAGCGTCGGCGACGGGCCCTCGGCCACGGCCACCACGAAGGGGCCCTTGAGCGGCGCCGACGCCGAGAACCAGCCGAAGTCCTTACCGCCGGTGCTGTCAGTGGCGGTGCGGGCGGCCGCGACGATCGGCTCGTCGGAGCGCAACTGCACCGAGAAGCTGCCAACGGCCAGCGGCGCGAGCGGAATTTCGGTGGCGATGCCGGGTTCGACATTCACCTGGGTCGACGTGCCGGAACCTGACCCGTCGGCGCTCGTCACGCCGATCTGCACGGTCGCCGCCGCATCACCCGGCACGAACACCCGAATCGACGCGGTGTCGGCGTTGAACCCCTCGCCCGTCGTCACCGTCTTCTCGCTGACGGCCGCCGTGACGCGTACGCCGGCAATGATCTGGTTGGTGGCGGGGGTCGCGGTGGTGCCGATGATCTCGACTCCGCCCGGTTCGATGCCGCGAATGCTGCTCTGCTCCAGCGACGCGGCAACCTGCCCGCCGCGCGAGGAGACGTGAAGAACCGGCGATTTCACGTTCGGCGCGAGTCCGGCTAGTGAGATGACCCGCTGCTCGCCCGGCTGCACCAGGATGCCGGTCGCGCCGGGTGCGTCCACGAGTCCGCTCTCGCCGTAGACCGTCACGTTGACGGTCGCAAGTACGGAGGTCGGGTTGCCGAGCAGCAGCAGGCTGGTACGCCCGATATCGGTCGAGCCGCCCACGATCCAGCTGTCGCTGACCGCTTCGGCGCAGGCGGCGACGGCGAGCCCGCCAATGGTGTCGGTGGCGGCGACCTGCGACTGACTTCCGGCCACGAGAGGCGGAACGGTCGCGCCATCCTGCACGGGAACGGTCAGCAGCAACGGCGGCTGCCGGCTGTTCGAGTCGTCGACCGCGGTGATCTCGGTCACCTGCGGCCGAATCTGTTCCAGCGATGAAGCCTCAACCGCTCCATACACAGCGGATGCCGCTCCCACACTCGACGCGGACTGCGCCTTCGTCGAGTCCTCGGCCAGGGTCAGCAGTGGTCCGGGGCAGACCCGCTGCTGCTCACTGGGCAGCGGCGCGATCTCGCTGGACTGCGGGTTGCGTGCAACGGTCGGCAGCGTCACGAGGGTGGCCGCGCCGAGCGTCGCGACGACGACAGCGATGCCGACGAGGCCGAGCACACCGCGACCGGCCCGGCCGCCAATGCGGGCGAGTTGGCTTTTATCTGGCATTGTCGTCCTCCGGTCGGTCGTTGGCAGCCGAGTCGGCAGCAGCAGGGTCGGCGATAGCACGGTCGGCAGCGGCGGCGCCTGGTTCGGAGGCCGCAGCATCGTCGGCGGCGGCGAACCGGTCGTCCGATTCCAACCCGGTCCCGACGCCGGTCTCCCGGTCGATCGCGAGGTCGGCTTCGAGATCGGTGCCGAGCGGCACCTCCAACTCCTCGTCACGATCGGATGACACAGCACCCTTCGACCGCCGCACGCGCTTGGGCTTCTGTTTGGCGTCGGCACGGGCGGCCCGGCGAATCGCGTCGCGGTTGGCCTGGCGGACGGCTTCGCGCCCGGCGCCGATCGGCAGCGACAGCAGAACGGCGCTGCCCACCACGGCGAAGGCAATGAGCAGGGTCACCAGGCCGAAAACGCCGCCGGCGCGAGCCGGTATCGGGGTCGAGGCGGCAGCATCCGTTTCGCCGAACTGCCACAGGCGGCCGAACTCGGTATCGCCGACCGGGGCCAGGCTCGAGTTGCCGTCGAGGGCGGTTTCGGTGCGCAGCGCGGTGTCGGCCGCGTCGACGCCCGCGCCGCCGGGCTGCAGCACGATAAAGCGGATGCCGAACTCGGCCAGGTCAGCGTTGGTGTCGAGTCCGCTGTGCGAGGCCAGGTTGCCGGCGAGCTCCGCGAGCGCTTTCTCGCGGTTACTGAGGGTTGCATCGGTGCTGTCCAGGGTGGATTGCTGGTTCAGGGTCGCGCCGACACCGCGCTCGATCGTGGCGAGCAGCCCGCCGTCAGCCTGCGGGGTGAGCTTGAGCGTGCCGACCCGGTTGTCGATCTGGGCCTCGGCGGCGACGAAGGCCGGCTGGGTCTGCCCGGTTCCCTCGCGCACGGCGGCGGTGCCGAGGTGCAGCGAGGCGACCAGCGGCAGCACGACCACGGCCAGGGCGAGCGCGGCGACCACACCGGGCGTCGACGCAAAGCGGTGCAGGGAGCGCAGGCCGATCACCAGGGCACCGACTAGTCCGAGCCAGTACAGGCTGAGGCCGCTGCCGGTCCAGACGCGCACCGGTTCGGCGCCGATCGCGGCGAGAACGAGCTGGTTGACGGCGAGGGCGGTGCCGAAGCCGAGCAGCGCAACGAGCCAGGCGCCGCCGGCGAGGCGCGCGCCGGGCAGCAGCAGCGCGAGCAGGGCGAGCACGGCGAGGGGCGCGAGCAGAATCGGTACGAACAACTGCGGGTCCAGGCCCTCGACGCCGAAGCGGTCGAGCACGCCGGCCCAGCCGTCGGTTCCGGGCAGTCCGAGCAGCAGTTGCAGGGTAGGAGCCTGGCCGCTCGGCACGGGCAGGCCCGGGTCGGCGACGAGGTTCAGCCAGTCACCGCGCAGTCCCTGGTTGACCAGCAGAGGCAGGGCCAGCGCGAGCGCCGGCAGCGGAATACCGATGAAGCGCATCACTCGGCGGCCGGCCAGGGCCACGCTGAGCGCCCAAACCACGAGCAGGGCCGGGGCGAGCGAGGGCGCGCAGGCGACGACGGCCGCGAACAGCAGGGCAGCGGATGCCGATGCCGACCAGGTGCGCGCGGCGGCGAACCAGGCGAAGAACAGCCACGGCAGCAGCAGGTGCACCAGAATCGCGGCCGGACGTGCGTCGGCGAGGGCGATCAGAAAGGTCGGGGCCAGCACCCAGAGCGCGGCGGCCAGGGCGCGCAGGCTGCCGCGGTCGGTCAGGCGGGTCGCGGCCATCCAGGCACCGACGGCAGCGAGGGGAAAGGCGAGCGCATAGACCAGTACGAGAGCAAACGACGGCGACCAGAACGCAATCGAACCGAGCACGGCCACGACCGCGGCGAACGGATCGGCCGCGCCGACGAAGCCGAGCCCCAGGTCGCGCCAGCCGAAGCCGACGCTCGCCCACAGTTCGGGCAGGGTCGGAGACAGCGGCAGCAGCCCGCCGCCGGTGAGGGTGTCGGCGCCGAGCAGCGGCACCATCATGATGATGCCCACGACCGCAGCGGCGAGCATGGTCCAGGCGCCGCCGCCGGAAAAGAATCGAATCTCCGGGCGTTCGCCGTGCAGGCCGAACAGGCTCGCCTCGCGCTTGAGCGAGTGTCGCCGGCGCACCTCATTCGAGGGAACCCGCAGCGTGGAGATGGCATCCCAACCGAGCGTGCGCGTTTTCGCAAAGGAGCGGCGGGCGTTGCCGACGCGCATTCCGTTGAACGCGGCGCCGAACGCGGCCGCGAATTCGCCCACGATCGCGCCGGGTTCCTTGCGCAGCAGTTGCCCGAGCGAGCGCACAAAAGCCAGCGGCAGCAGCGACAGCCAGTGAAAAACCAGGGCTCCGGCGGGCGCGTAGACCAGCCGGCGGTGCAGCTGCGCTGAACGTTCCGCGCGCACGCGGCGACGGCGGAGGCGCCCCCGCGAGGATTGGTTGGGCCCGGCGACGCCGTCACCGGCCGAGGCGACGCGGGCCGCCGGAACGACCGACACGCGGTACCCGGCGAGCCGCACCCGCACGCAGAAGTCGAGGGAATCATCCACTGTCGGCAGGGCCGGGTCGAACCCGCCGAGCTGCTCCCACACCGTGTGGCGCACGAGCAGGCCGCCGGCGCTGACGGCGAGCACGTCGCTCAGTCCGTCGTGCTGGCCCTGGTCGAGTTCACTCTCGACCAGGGTGACGGTGGCGCCGGTCGGCGTCATCGACTCGCCGAAATTATGGATATATTCGCCGGCGATCCATTCCATGACCTTCGGTCCGGCGACTGCTACCGAAGGGGCGATCTCGAGCGCGTCGACGAGCACCTCGAGGGCGGTCGGGTCGGGCGCGCTGTCCTGGGCGAGCAGCCAGAGCAGCTCGCGGTCGTGCGTGGGCGGCGCGCTCGCGCGCACTGCGGCGGCGATCGCCTGACCAAAGTTCAGATCGGAGTCGGCGGCAATGAACTGCGTCGGCCCGAATTCGGCGAGCATCTTTGCGGTCGCATCGCTCGAACCGCAGTCCACGGTGATGACAATGTCGGGTTTACGGGTCTGCAGCGACAGCGCCTTGAGAGTTCGCTCAAGGTGTTTCGCGCCGTTTCGGGCGACAAGGATGGCGGTGACTCTGGGTTGCATAACAGAACCAGCCTAGGTCGGGATCGGCCCGCGGCCCTGAACCGAGAGGGCGCGCCTCAAATATTGGCGAGGCAATAGCGAAGCGGATGCGGCGCCATCCGCTCAGAGACCGGGTCTCGTCGGTCCGTGGAGCGGCTCGCCTGCCGGCATTTGCTTGCGCGCGCCGAAGGAGTTAGGCGCGCTTTCGCAGTTTGCGGCGTTCGCGCTCGGAGAGTCCGCCCCAGATGCCGAACCGCTCGTCGTTGCTGAGCGCGTATTCGAGGCACTGGTTGCGCACCTCGCAGCCGGAGCAGATCTTCTTGGCGTCGCGGGTGGAGCCGCCTTTTTCGGGGAAGAACGCCTCGGGGTCGGTCTGGGCGCAGAGCGAGTCGGCCTGCCAGGCCAGAAGGTTCTCGTCGCCGAGATCTTGTCGTACTCCCGGGACACCGAGGGTGACGGGGTCAACGAACCAGTCCTCTGGTACTCCGGAACGATAGTCAGGTATAGCCATATCGTCTCCCAGCGCTCGCTACGCACCGTTTGGTGCTGCACCTAATTACACCGGTGTAATTCGCTAACGTCAAGTCGCAGATCGTAAACCCTCAATACGGGCTGGAGGGTTGCGACGCGCCGATGATGGCAAAATCGGGCATTCGGGGGGTACGCGGGCTCAAAACAACGTCGCGAACGTAGCACGATCGTTGGCCCGACCGGCGTGTCGCTGAGCTCAGTGCACGGCGGTGCGCGAGGAATCCCAGGCGCTCTGCACCATCTGCTCCAGGGTGTGACGCATGCTCCAGCGCAGGTCACGAGCCGCGAGCGCGCCGGAGGCCACGATGCGATCCGGGTCGCCGGCGCGGCGCGGACCGATCTCGGGCGTGAAGTCGATGCCGGTGACCCGGCGCACCGTGGCCATGATCTCGCCGACCGAGACGCCGTCGCCGCTGCCCAGGTTGTAGACCGGTTCGATTGCGTCGCCGGCATCCAGGCGGCGAGCCGCAGCCACATGGGAGAGCGCGAGGTCGGCCACGTGAATGTAGTCGCGCACGCAGGTGCCGTCGGGCGTGGCATAGTCATCGCCGTTGATGCGCGGCGTGCGGCCGTCGAGCAGGGCCGCAAAGACCAGGGGAAAGAGGTTGTGCGGACTGGTGTCACGGAGTGACACGTCACCGGAGCCGACCACGTTGAAATAACGCAGCGAGGTGTGGCGCAGACCGGTCGCCACGGCCTGGTCGCGCAGCAGCCACTCGCCGATCAGCTTGGATTCGCCGTACGGCGACTCCGGGCTCTTCGGCGTCTCCTCGGTGACCAGGTCGGTGTGCGGCGTGCCATAGACAGCGGCGCTCGAGGAGAACACAATGCGATCGATCTCGGCCGAGCTCATGGCGGCGAGCAGCGTGGCGGTTGCCGTCACGTTCTGCTCGTAGGTGTGCAACGGGCGCTGCACCGAGACGCCGGCGTACTTGAAGCCGGCCACATGAACGACTCCGTGCACGTGATGCTCGTGGAAGGCATGCAACACGGTTTCGCCGTCGAGCACGTTGGCCCGAATGAACGGCACGTCGGCCGGCACGAACGACTCGTGTCCACTCGAGAGATCATCGAGCACGACCACGTCGAGGCCTTCAGCCTGGAAAGCACGCACCACATGCGAGCCGATATAGCCCGCCCCGCCGGTTACCAACCACGCCATGAGGCTCCGCTCGTTCGCGTGGCACTCGATGCGCCACCGCTACAGGCTAGCGCCAGCGAATCAGAGCGTCATATTCGTCGGTCACGTGGGGAGTTTTCTGGCCGTAGCCGTCGAGGTACAGGGAGCGGATCGTGGCAGCAATACCCGCGACCGCAAGGACGATGAGGAGGAGCATAAAGATGAACATGGCAGAAACTCTATGTATTGTGCTTTTCTGCCGCGAGTGGCAGCATTGACACAGTTCGACACATTTCTGCCAACCTTGACGAGAGGATGCCCATGCTCCAGAAAATCGTCTGCGTCACCCTCCCGGGTCTGGCGCCGTTCGAATTCGGCGTGATCTGCGAGGTGTTCGGCATCGACCGCAGCGCCCAGGGCGGGCCAGCCTTCGACTTCCACGTTGTGGCCGCCGAACCCGGACCGATCCGCACCAAGATCGGCTTCGACATCGTCATTCACGACGACCTCTCAGCCGCGGCCGACGCCGACCTCATCGCCATTCCCGGCTACGAGTCCGGCGCACCGATCGACCCCCGCGTGCTCCAGGTCGTGCGCGACGCCGAAGCCCGCGGCGCCTGGGTACTCAGCGTCTGTAGCGGCGCCTTCGTGCTCGCCCACGCCGGCATCCTCGACGGACGCCGCAGCACCACCCACTGGATGTACACCGACGCCCTCGCCCGATCGTTCCCCCAGACCACCGTCGACCCCGATGTGCTCTTCGTTGACGACAACCACGTCGTCACCGGCGCCGGCACCGCCGCCGGCATCGACGCCGCACTGCACATCGTGCGCACCGAGCTCGGCGCCACGGCCGCCAATATCATCGCCCGCCGCATGGTCGTGCCGCCGCAGCGCGACGGCGGCCAGTCGCAGTACATCGAAGCCCCGGTCGTGGACTGCCAGGACGAATCCTTCGCCGCCGTCACCGAGTGGATGCTGCGCCACCTCGACCAGGAACTACCGGTCGACCTGCTCGCCCGCAAGTCGCACATGTCACCGCGCACCTTCGCCCGCCGGTTTCGCGCCGAACTCGGCACCACGCCGACTCGCTGGCTCAACCGGCAGCGACTGTTGCGCGCACAGGAACTGCTCGAAGACAGCTCCCGCAGCCTCGAAGAGATCGCCGCCGACACCGGCTTCGGCGCAGCCGCCGTGATGCGCCACCACTTTCTACAGGTTCTGCAGACCACCCCGACCGCCTACCGCCGGGCCTTCGGCCCCCGCAAGGTCGGCTAGGCGCCGGGCATCGCCAGAAAGACCTCGCCGGTGCCCGCGAAGGTCAGCGTGCCCTCGTCGGGTGTGACGTACACAGCCTGGCCGCGCTTCAACGGGCGAGAGGATGCCGCCCCCGCGACCAGAAACCCGCCGGCAGTGCAGATCGCAATGGCCGGGCCGGTGAGGGTGATCTGTCGCATGGTGACGGGTGTCGCCGATGCGGCGGCAGCATCCGCTTCAATGTGCACGAGCTCGAAATCAGGCACCCCGGGGCGATACAGCGCGACGCCCTCCGCAAGCACAACCGGCGCGAGGTACGGCGCCGTCACCGCCTCGAAGTCGAGCACCGCGAGCAGCTCCTCGATATCGATGTGCTTCGGCGTCAGCCCGCCGCGCAGCACGTTGTCGGAGGCGGCCATCAGCTCCACGCCGAGTCCCGACAGATACGCGTGGATGTTGCCGGCCGGCAGATACAACACCTCGCCGCGTTTCAAAGACACCCGGTTGAGGAGCAGGGCCAGCACGATTCCGGGGTCGCCCGGGTACTCGGCGGCGAGCGCGCGCACCGTCGCGAGCTCGCGGGCATAGCCGATGGCCGCTCCGCCCGCGGCCAGAAACTCGGCGTGCGCGGCGAGCGCGACCACCCGCTCGACCAGCCATTCCACCTCGCCGGAGTCGCCGCCCCGGCCATCTCGCAGCAGCCAGTCGACGGTGTCGCGCAGCCCCCCGGCCAGGTGATTCTCCAGCGAGTCGATGGCCGCGGCCTGCGGGTTCTCGGTGGCGAGGTCGAGCAGGCGCAGCTCGGCGATGATGCCGCGCACCTCGGGCAGCGGTCGGAATCCGCAGAGCGCTTCGAACGTGTCACTCAGGGCAAAAATGAGTTCGGGCTTGTGGAACGGGTCGCGGTAGTTGCGGTTGCCGGCGTCGACGGCGATTCCGGCCTCGTTTTCGAGCTCGAATCCGGCGCGGGCCTGCTCTGTCGTGGGATGCGCCTGCAGCGATAGCGGGCGTCCGGCGGCCAGAATCTTCAGCAGAAAGGGGAGGCGCGGGGCATCCGCTTGCCGCGTCGCCCAGCCAGCGCCGAGCGCCACCTCGGGCGCAGAAGCGATCCACTCGGCGAGGTTCGAAGACCCGCCGACCTGCGACGGATCCTCGATTACCGACGGTGACCCGGCGTGGGCCCCCAACCAGAGCTCGGCCTCAGGCAAACCCGACGGCGTGCGACCCAGCAGATCGGCGATCGCGTGCGTGGACCCCCAGGCGTAATTGCGCGGCGCGTTGGTGATGCCCACAAACATGTTCGGCTCCTTCTCAAAGTGTTTAGACCAAACTACCAACCGACTTCGAGCATTCAGCCAACGACCCTAGGCTGACCAAACCGCACCGGTCGCGCGTCGACCGCCCATCTTGCAACGGAGCATCCATGACCTTTGAGCTACTCGGCAGCGACTTCTTCGGCTACGAAAACCTTCTCACCGAGCCCGAGCAGGAGGCCATCGTCAAACTGCGCGCCTACCTCGAAAAAGAGGTACGGCCGATCGCAAACGGATGCTGGGACCGCGCCGAATTCCCCACCCAGATCATCAAGCCCCTTGCCGAGCTCGGCATGTACTCCTTCGGCTGGGAGTCAACGAAGCCGTTTGCGAATTCGGCGGTGTTCCGGGGATTCGTGGCGCTGGAACTGGCGCGAGTGGATGCATCCGTCGCCACCTTTGTCGGCGTGCAGAACGGCCTGGCGGCCGGGTCGCTCGAAGCCTGCGGGTCGGACGAGCAGCGGGCCGAGTGGATTCCGCAGCTGGCCTCGGGCGACATCATTGGAGCGTTCGGCCTGACCGAGCCGCTCAGCGGTTCGGACAGCGCACGGGGCCTGCGCACCACGGCCACTCGCAGCGGCGACAACTGGACCCTGAACGGCGCCAAGCGCTGGATCGGCAACGCCACGTTCAGCGACATAACAATCATCTGGGCCAAGGACACCGCCGACAACCAGGTGTTGGGGTTCATCGTTCCCACCGATACTGCCGGCTATGCGGCCACCAAGATCGAGGGCAAGATCAGCCTGCGCGCCGTGCAGAACGCGGACATCACCCTGACCGACGTGGTGGTTCCCGAGCGCCTGCGCCTGCAGAATGCCAACTCGTTTAAGGACACCGCCAAGGTGTTGCGGGCCACGCGCGCCGAGGTCTCCTGGGCGGCCGTCGGCAACGCCATCGGTGCTTACGACGCCGCCGTCGCCTACGCGCACGAGCGCGAACAGTTCGGCAAGCCGATCGGCGGGCACCAGCTCGTGCAGGACCTGCTGGTCAAAAGCCTCGGCAACATCACCGCGAGCCTCGGCATGGTCGTGCGGGTGTCGCAGCTGCAAGACGAGGGCGTGCAGCGCGACGAGCACTCCGCACTCACCAAGGCCTACACGACCAGCCGCATGCGCGAAAGTGTGGCCTGGTGCCGCGAGCTGTTCGGCGGCAACGGCGTCACCCTCGAGTACAACGTGGCCCGGCACTTCGCCGACGCCGAGGCCATCTACTCCTACGAGGGCACCCAAGAGATGAACACCCTCATCGTGGGCCGCACCATCACCGGCCAGACCGCCTTCGTCTGAGCTTTCGGCGCGGGTGACGTGTAGCCCGGGGGCGGGCCACACGTCGATGTGTAAACATACCGGCGGCATGTGCTGTTCCGGCAGCCCCAGACGGGGTGCCCCCAGAAAGAACGACCCCGGCCGCACGCTCTGCCGCGATCCGTTTGGCGCGGCGTGTCGCAGATTCCCGGCGTTACGTACCCAAACGGATGGCCCGCGACCCCGCTCCCGCGATCTCTACCCGGAGTGCCATTCATAACTGCGGAGATTTCGCACGAACCGGGTCGTCACAGCCGGATTTCACGCATTCGCGGGAACATCTCCGCAGTTGTGAACACCCCCTCGAGTAGGGCTGCAGATTCTTAGGAACGCGCCCCCAAAACCGGCCGTGTACTGTGCGACAACCACACCCCCGGGCTACGGTGTCGGAATGAGACTTGACGAGCACGGCCGCGCGTGACGACCGACCAGGGGCTTGACGCGATCGTCGTCGGATCCGGCCCGAACGGCCTCGCCGCCGCCGTCACCCTCGCCCGCGCCGGCCTCAGGGTGCGCGTCTACGAGCGCAACGCGCAGATCGGCGGCGGCGCGGCAACCGCCGAACTCACCCTGCCCGGGTTCCACCACGACGTGGGCAGCGCCGTGCACCCACTCGCGCTGGCCTCCGAGTTCTTTCAGAAGTTCGGTCTCAAAGACCGCATCGAACTCACTGTGCCCGAGATCTCCTACGGGCATCCGCTGCCCGGCGGCCGCGCCGGCGTGGCCTGGCACGACATCGAGCGCACCGCCGCCGGCCTCGGCCGCGACGGCCCGGCCTGGCTTCAGCTGCTGAATCCCCTCGTCGACAACATCTCAGAAGTCGCCGAACTCACCGGGGACGCGCTGCTGCGGGTGCCGCGGCATCCGCTCACGCTGGCCCGGTTCGGGCTGCGCACCCTCGAGCAGGGTGGCCCTGCCTGGAACTGGCGCTTCACCGGCGAGACGGCCCCGGCGCTGCTCACCGGCACGTTCGCCCACTCGATCGGGCGGCTGCCGAGTCCGTCAACCGCCGGCGCCGGCCTCGTTCTCGCCGCACACGCGCACGCCGGGGGCTGGCCCATCCCCACCGGCGGAAGCGGCGCCATCGTTCAGGCCCTCGCCGACGACCTGCTCGCGCACGGCGGCGAAATAATAACGGATGCTGACATCCACAAGCTCACAGACCTGCCACCGGCCCGAATCGTGCTGCTCGACGTGACGCCCCGGGCGCTCGTCGAGCTGGCCGCCGGGGCCCTGCCCGACCGGTACACCACGACCCTCAGCCGGTTTCGCTACGGCAACGCCGTCGCCAAGGTGGATTTCGCCCTGAATGAACCGGTGCCGTGGAGCGCCGACGACCTGCGGCGAGCGCCGACCCTGCACGTGGGCGGAACCCGCGCCGACCAGGCCCGCGCCGAGAACCTGGTCGCCCACGGGCAGCACTCCGACTCCCCCTACGTGCTCGCGAGCCAGCCGAGCATCATCGACCCCAGCCGCGCGCCGGAGGGCAAGCACGTGCTCTGGGCCTACACGCACGTGCCGGCGGGCTCCACCCGCGACCAGACCGAGCAGATCACCCGCCAGATCGAACGCTTCGCCCCGGGCTTTCGCGACACCATTCTCGCCACGGCCAGCCAGACCGCCGCGCAGATGCAGAACCACAATCCCAATCACATCGGCGGCGACATCGCGGCCGGAGCCATCAGCCTGGCCCAACTCGTGCGCCGTCCCGTGCTCTCGCCCGACCCGTGGCGCACCCCGCTCGACGGCGTCTACCTGTGCTCATCGTCGACCTCGCCCGGCCCCGGCGTGCACGGAATGTGCGGCTACCGAGCTGCTCTGAGTGCCCTGGCCCACGAATACAACATCACTGTTCCCCCGCCCCTCTCCCCCTGATTATTTCCCCGCGAGAGCGCAAAAAGTGCCCGTTTGGGCACTCCAATCGGGCACTTTTTGCGCTCTCGCGACAAACCATAGGAGCCCCGATGGCCGTGAACTACCGAACGATGAGCTGCACCCCGGAGCAGGTCTTCGCGGTGCTCGAAAACGGATGGCTCTACCCCACCTGGGTCGTCGGCGCGAGCCGCATGCGCGACGTCGACGCCAGCTGGCCCGCGGTCGGCAGCCGCATCCATCACTCGGTCGGAGTCTGGCCCGCCCTCATCGACGACACCACCTCCGTTCTCGAGTGGAACGCGCCCCGCCATGTCATGCTCAAGGCCCGCGGCTGGCCGATGGGTGAGGCGCACGTGTCGATCGACATCCAAAATCACGACAGCGGATGCCGCGTGCGCATCACCGAAGACGTCGTCGCTGGCCCGGCCCGCCTGGTTCCCACCCCGCTGAGCGATCTGGCCATCGCTTACCGCAACACCGAGACCCTGCTCCGCCTCGCCTACCTATCCGAGGGCCACGCCGAGTAGCCGCAAAACCCCGCAACTCCGCTCCACGAGAGCGCAAAAAGTGCCCGATTGAGCCCTCCAATCGGGCACTTTTTGCGCTCTCGCGTGACCTGGCGCATCGGTGTCGCGCCTGCCGATACAACAACACCGGTAATCTGAAGCCATGTCCGCCGTGCAGAGTCGCCTCGTCATTCGACTCTTCGCGACCTTCGTCTGGTTCACCGTTCTGGCCGGCCAGTTCTGGCGCAACCTCGGCGGCTGGTGGGGCTTCGGCGCCATCGCACTCATCGTGGCGGTCGGCAGCGTGATCGGCCTCAGCACCCAGCGCACCAACGCCCGCAACCGCGCGAATGCCCTCAAGCTCGTCGCGGCCGGCAGCGTCGCCAACGACACCCCTACCGCCCAAGACGTCGCCCGCGACATCGCCCTCGGAAACACCTACCAGGCCGCCCTCGCCCCCGCCCTGAACTGGCGCAAGTTTCCCAAGACCATCACGGCGTTCCTGCTACTGGCGACCCTGTCCATCGCGTGGTCGTATTACCCGGGGGCATCCGCTCTGGGTGTGGCCCTGCAGCTCATCACCACCCTCGCCGCGCTGTTCCTGGCCGTCACCCTCACCTGGCCGGAGCTGCTGCGCACCCTGGGGGGCGCCCTGCGCTGGGTGCTCGCACTCAGCCTCGTGTTCGAGCTGTTCGTGGCCGTCGTCGTACAACATGAAGTGCTGCCGTTCTTCGTCGACTACGGCACTCAAGACGTACCGAACGCCTTCTACTGGAGCCGCGGCCTGCTGCTAGCCGGCGGCCCCATCGAGGGCATCGTCGCCAACCGCAACCTGCTCGGATTCATCGCACTCACCGCCATCATCGTCTTCGCCGTTCAGCTACGAGCCCACACCGTCAAGCGCAACGCCGGCCTGGTCTGGCTGGCGCTGGCCATCGGGATGCTGCTGCTCACCCGCTCCGCCACGGTCACCGTGTCGCTCGTCGCGGTCGTCGCCGCCCTGCTCTTCGCCCTCTGGGCGCGCAGAGTGCACGACCAGCACCGCCGGCCGCTGTATGTCGTGGCGGCGGCATCCGTTCTGGTGGTGGCAGCGGCACTCGCGCTGTTCTCCGGGCAGCTGTTCGGCATGCTCGGCCGCAGCGAGGATCTCACCGGCCGCTTCGATATCTGGGGCAGCGTCACCCACCTCGCCCTGGAACGTCCTGTGTTCGGCTGGGGCTGGGTGAGCTACTGGGTGCCGTGGGTGGAACCGTTCAACGACCTCGCCGTGCGCAAGGGCGTCACCTACCTGCAGGCGCACAACGCCTGGCTCGACGTATGGCTGCAGCTCGGCATCATCGGCGTGATTCTGTTCGCCGCCCTGGTCTTCTCCACCCTGTGGCGGGCCTGGTTTCTGGCCGTCGACCGGCCGCGCCTCGGCGTGAAAGACACCGAACCGTTCGCCGCCAGCGCCCTGCTGCCGCTGCTGCTGCTCGCCGCGCTGATCGCGCAGAGCATCGCCGAAAGCCGGATGCTGATCGAGAGCGGCTGGGTGATTCTCGTCGTGCTCGCCGTCGTCACCAAGCGGCAGCAGCACGCGCCCCGGCCGATGCCGTAACCCCGGCGCGGTAAATTAGAGGATGCCCACCCTGCCCGAAGCCCTGCGTCGCGTACTCGCGTCGCCGAAATTCGCGGCTTCGCTCACGCTCATCATTCTGGCCACCGCGTTCAGCACCCACCTGCTGCGCAGCGTCATGGGCTGGGCCGGCCTCATCGGCATTCTCGGCGGCCTCGTCGTGCTGGCCATCTTCTCGCTCGTTGCCCGCCGCCCCATCGTGGAGTGGCACGGCCTGCTCCCCATCTCGATCATCGTGTTCGTGGCCTGGTGCGCGCTCTCCGGCCTGTGGAGCGGCTACGTCTCCGACACCATCATCGGCGTCAGCTACCAGATCACCGTGGGGTTCCTCGCCATCTACGTGGCCCTCGTGCGCGATACCTTTCAGGTGGTGCGGGCCACCGGCGATGTGCTGCGGATGCTGCTCGGGCTCTCCATTGTGCTCGAGGTGCTCTCGGGACTGCTGCTCGACCTGCCGATCGCCTTTCTCGGCGTCGTCGGCGACATCGACCGGCTCGGCCCCATCCAGGGCATCTTCGGCAGTCGCAACGTCTTCGGCCTCATCGCCCTCATCGCCGCGGTCACCTTCTACGTGGAACTGCGCGCCCGCTCCATTCCGCGCGGCCTCGGCATCGGCTCCATGTGGCTGGCCGGCATCTGCCTCGTGCTCACCCGCTCCCCCGTCATCGTGGTCGTCGCCCTCTGCGTGACCGTCGCCGCCCTCGCCCTCTATCGATTGCGCCGCACTGCCGTTGACGGCAGGCGGATGCTGCAGCTCGGCCTCCTGAGCGCGGCTCTCGTGGCCGCCGGCGCGGCCTGGCTCGGCCGCACCGCCATCATCAGCGCCCTGAACGCCGGCAGCGAGTTCGAAGCCCGCTACTCGCTCTGGACCGAGATGTGGCGGCTGGTGGAGCTGCATCCGCTCGAGGGCTGGGGCTGGGCCGGATTCTGGCCGCAAGACGTGACCCCGTATGGCTGGCTGGAATTCACCACCGGGCGCGTGCACGTGACCGGCCTGAACGCCTACCTCGACGTGTACTTTCAGGTGGGACTGATCGGCTTTCTGGCGTTTCTCGCCCTGGTGCTGCTGGCTTTCGTGCGCTCCTGGCTGCTCGCTTCGAACAAGCGCTCGCTGGCGTATGTCTGGGCTCCGCTCATTCTGGTGACCCTGCTCGTGACCAGCGCCGCGGAGAGCACCATTCTGTTCGAGTTCGGCTGGCTGCTGCTCGTGATCTGTGCGGTCAAGGCCGCGCAAGGCCTGAGCTGGCGCAGCGCCCTGCCCCACAAGCCGCACCCCGACGCCCCGTAAGCCCGAGGCCGCTCGGTCCCCGGGGCTCGGTTGTGTGTGACTGCGTCGCGCCGCGTCGTCACCAGGCCCAGCTACGCGGGGGCTGCGCCGCTGCGCGGAACCTGCGCCACTTCGGTAGTGGGGCTGAACGATACAAGTCACGCATCTGAACAGTGGGACTCACTCGCACCACAGGTGGTGTCCATCGAAGCGAATATTCGCCGTGGCACGGCTGGACGGCATACGGTACCGGCCGCCGCTGATCCGCGGAGGGTTTTCAGACCTGCCGCTCTTCAATGTTGCCGTAACCACCGCGTCCGCCCTTGACGAGCTGCGCGCCGGGCGTTGATCTCCTAGCTGGATACCGTGTTCGCGCCCCTGACCGGAGCGGTCTCTTCTAGGAAGCCAGCGGTGAGGAGCTCCGCCATTTTGGATTCCCACTCAGCGGCGGCCAGAGCGAGTTGGCCAAAGACGACCACCGCGTCCCCTGAACCCTGCCACGCGCAGGCGATGCCGTCATCGTCTGACATGAACTGGCTATCCGTTCGCCACCCCTGGTACTCCCGCAATTTCAGCCCGGAGCTATCGAAATCTGTGTACGCGTCGGGCGTGAAGGCCGTCGCGCACTCCGGCGCCTCCGCGACCGGATCAAATGCTTCGGCAGTCGCAGAGGGAGCCTGCGACGCCACCGGCGGATCACTCACGATCGGCTCGGCCGGCGCCGCAGCGCCAAGGCCAGTACCACAACTAAGCCAATTCGAACAGAAATTCGCGTTCTATACCGGATCCCCATATATCTACCGCACCAATTCGGGACGACGATTGAGCACGGAGGGGCAAGCGCTTCGATCAGCGTCAGACCGGCCTCATCGGCTAGTGACTTCCGAAGGACTCCCTAAGCGCGGCAATCCCTGGTTCTGTTTCACCATCGAAAATAATGTTCCCATGCGACAAAACAACAACGCGATCACACAATTCAGCAATCTGCGATGCCGCGTGAGACACGAAGACGATGGTTCGCCCCTCGCTCTGAAATTCTCGGATTTTCGCCATGCACTTCTGTTGGAACGGTTCATCGCCCACGGCGAGTACTTCGTCGACGAGCAAAATATCCGGATCAACGTGTACTGCGATTGCGAAGGCGAGGCGCACGTACATCCCTGAGGAGTAGAACTTCACCTGAGTGTCGATGAACTCACTGATCTCGGAGAAGTCGACAATCGACTGAAAATATTCATCAGTCTCTTGCTTCGAAAGTCCCAAAATAGAAGCATTGAGGTACACATTCTCGCGTCCAGTGAGGTCAGGATGAAACCCCGCGCCCAGCTCCAACAACGCGGCGAGACGCCCACGCCGCTCAACAAATCCACTGCTGGGCTCGATAATCCCTCCGATCACCTTGAGGAGCGTGCTCTTCCCTGAACCGTTCGCTCCCAGCAGCCCAATGGTCGTGCCGGCCGTTATCGAAATCGAGACGTCTCGCAAGGCCCAGAAATCATCCTTGTGCATGTTGGAACGGCGAAAATTCACGATCCGTTCTTTGAGGGATTTATCCTTGCGGATAACAAAGCGCTTGGACACGTCATTGATGTGAATCACATCGGGCACTGTAGATACTGTCGACATTCCTAGATCTCCTGGGCGAAATTGCCTTGCAAACGCGAGAAAACGCGCTGGGCGCCCCACACGCACAAGAGTCCAACAATGATCATCACAACGAGCCGGAGGCCGAGATGTTCAGGGTAAACAGCCCCCGCTTCGGGCGTGCTGCCAGCGATCCAGAAAGCTTTTTGAAAAGCGAGGATGGCGATCGTAATTGGATTGGCAAGGTAAATTTCGGTGACCCACCCCGGCAAGCCTGCTCGCCCCAAGGCATCAACAACGAAACCAAAGGAATAGACGATGGGCGAGATCCAAAACCCAATGAGCAACGACACCTCGACTAAGTATTGAACATCGCGAAGATAGACATTCACAGCTGAGAGAAAGAGGCTGAAAGCAATTCCAAATACTGCGACAACGAGGATCGCCAATGGCGCGTAGAATATCTCTATCTGCCACGGAATTTGCAGGAGAACGACTGTGGCAAAAATAAGTACGACGAGCTGAACGGCGAAATTAAACATCGCGGAACCTGTCGAAGCCAGAGGAAATATTTCTCGAGGGAGGTAAACCTTCTTTATAAGTCCGGCATTGCTCAAGATCGACATCGTGCCGCCTGAGATGATTTCGCTGAACAACCCCCAGAGGGTTAATCCGCTAAAAACGAAAATGGCGAACTGAGGAATTCCGCGCTCCGCGCCAAGTATCTTTCCAATAGCGAAGTAATAGATCGCCAACATTACGAGAGGGCGGATCAGGCTCCAGAGAAAACCTAATGAGCTGTCTTTGTAGCGGGCCTTGAGCTCGCGCCTGATCAACAAGTCGAGGAGTTCGCGGTGACTCCACGCTTCACGCACGGCCGAAGCAAAACCCGAAACGGCTGAACCGCTTGCAGACCCGGCTCGCTCGAATGGAAGTGAAGCGAGTCTAGATGCTCGCCTCCGTGCTTCGGTACCCATGCATCTCCATCGCACCATCCACGGCGATGTCCAGTGGATGAGATCGGTTATGTACTGTCACGTCAAGTATTTGACCGTGAAGTCACATCGGACGGCAATAATCGCTCATGCTAGCCTACTACGGTGGTTCAAACTGAAAGACGTAGATGGAAGAGACACCGCTGTCTGGCGCATCAACCTGGGCGCACCCACTAGTGCCGCAGGTCGTTTTCAAGCCCGAATCCACCCCTGTCGTGAGTGTCGTCGTCCTCGCGTGGCGACTTTCCGGTCCCCTGCGACAAGCACTTGCGTCTGTCGCTAACTCGCGAAATCCACCGCCTTTCGAGGTGATCGTGGTCCTCAACGGGGCCAGCCCTGATGTACGCCAAACAGTCGCGACCGACATAGTCGGAGCACATCTGGTCGACGTTCCGGAAAACACCGGATTTGGCGACGGATGTAACCGCGGGTCGGCCATCGCCCGAGGTCGCTTTCTGCTCTTTCTCAACGATGACGCCGTCGCGGATCTGGACATGATCCGTGCTCTTGTGGATGCAGCGGATGCGCCACGTGCACCCGGCGAAAATCACATCGGGGCAGTTGCCGCCGTGCTGCTCAATCCCGATGGGACCCTCCAAGAGGCCGGGTCGCGAATGTTGGGCACGGCCGGTACAGTGCAACTCGGCGCGGGCCTCTCACTGTCTTCTTCAACCGCAATCCCATTTCTGCGGCGACGGTCAATAGACTATGGTTCCGGAGCGGCCGTATTGGTAAGGCATGAGGTCTTCTCTGCTATTGGCGGATATGACAAGCGCTATCGACCAGCGTATTTTGAAGATGCCGATCTTTCCTTTCGCTTCAAGTCTCTTGGGTTCGACGTAATCGTCGAACCGAAAGCGCGGGCCACCCACCTATCTGGCGCTTCGACTGATCGCGACCTGCGCTTTCGTCGGTTTGCGTCCGACCATGCGGGTCTGGCATTTATTGAGCGGTGGAAGCACGTATTGGCCGCAGCCCCCACCGCCGACAGCCCCATCGAAGACACGTGCCAGATTCCGCGAGCGGATTTTGAATCCCTTCCCGATGACGAGTTCAGCAGCGAGAATCCTTTGAAGATCGCGGTTAGCATTGCACACGATTACGCCGGATGGCTCAATGCCGCCCTCGACTCGGCTGAAGCCGAGATTTCCTCGCTGCGGAGTCAACTCGACCAAGCCACTGATGCCGCAAGGACCGTGGAGGACGAGCTCCGCCCGATGGCTACCCGTGCAGGCGAGTTAGGCGCTCGCCTGCACGAGCTCGAGCACCGAGGGGCATACGGCCTCGTCAAATGGAGGCTCGGAGCAGCTCTGCTGCACCGTTCAGAGAAGCGTTCGCGCTAAGGGACTCGCGGCGCGTAACCAGATGCGACCTGTGGGTCGAAATAATGCCACAGGTCGTCTGCATATTGCGTCCAGGTGCGCTGAGTGCGTGCAGCGGCCTCCAACCGTAGCCGATCTCTAAGCTCGGAATTTGTCAGAAACTCCCGAATGGCCTCGGCCAAGGTGGCATCGTCTCTGGGGTCTACCAGGAGTGCCCCACCGCCGGCGTCCGCGATTTCCTTCATGCTCCCGAAGTTGCTCGTGACTACTGGCGTACCCACCGCGAGAGATTCAGCGACGGGTAGGCCAAACCCCTCGTTCACGGACGGAAAAAGAGTCAACGTGGCCTCACGATAGGCCTGCCAAAGTTGGCGGTCACTCAATCCGCGCGCAACGCGAACAGGTCGGCCAAACGCGATCATTCGATCAAGTTGCTGCTCAAAAGCGTCGCTGTTCCATGAATTGCCCCCGACGAAGAGCAGCTCAAAGTCTTGCCTCTCTCGCCACAAGAGTTCACATGCATGCAGTACTGCAAGGTGATTCTTTCGCGGTTCGTGGCTCCCCACGCACAGCAACAGGGGCGGACGCCTATGGGTACCCTCGGACTCGGACTCGGACTCGGACTCGGACTCGGACTCGGCGAATTCCGCTGCTGTGGGCAGCATGATCTCCTGAATTTCGGGGCCGACTACACCGATGCTACCCAGCATGGTGCGCCATCCGCGGTACTCGGCTGTCGATGCGGTTGACGTCGTTGCAACTCTGGTCGCTCGCGCGACCGCACTGAGATTCTTGGCAAAAGCGCCCCCCATTCCGGGCCCCACAGTTTCCGCTGTAGTAAGTGGAACGCAGTCGTGTCCGACGACGTGCAGTCTGTTGTTCGAGAATTGCGCCAACGCCTGAATACGAGCAGTGCGGTCCGGTTCCGTCGCCAGCTCTGGAAGAATGTAGTCACAGTTCCACGGGATCGTTACCCTCAGGCGCGGCGCCTGTCGCGCGTTTGGCCGAGTTCCGAAGAGTGCGTTCTCACGCTCGTCGACGTCCAACATTCGTAATCGCGTGTAGTCCGCGTCCCATCCGACAAGAATGATCGTGTGGCTGGCTTCCCACTCCACGATTGTCTTGCGAACAACCTTCTGGATACCTGTCGCAAGTTCGGAGCGGGCCGTATGATGGGCATCAACGATTGTTTCCCCTTGCAGAATCCGTACCTCGTTACCCAAACGTCCAATAAAGCGCGTTCGAGCCAGGCGCCGCACGTGCTGAAACGCCACCTGCGAGCCCATGAGGCGGGACATCCGAACCAGGTTGACGACCTCGTCTTGCACAGGCAACGTAGCTGTCATCACTGCGAAGAGAAGCCAGAGCCGTTCCGCACTGGTTCCGATGGCAGCACCGACCGTCCGCTCAAGCTGAGACTTCGACAACGACGCCCACCCACCGGAAAGCAGAATTCCTGCGAGTAACTCTGTCCGTGCAGTGAGCTTATTCATTCTTCTTTTCCAGGATAGGGAGTACGAGCTCGGCCCAAAGTTCTCTGGAGAAATCGTCCCATGTTCGCCGAGGTCGGGCCAAAGCCTCTGCACGCAGTCGGGCCAGGCACGCCGGATCTGTGAGTAGCGTTCGCATAGCGCTCGCGATCGCAAGATCATCACGTGGGTCAACGAGTAGGCAACCGCCGTCTGACGCGATTTCAGCTGTGCTACCGAAATTGGATGTGATCACAGGCAGTCCAAGCGCTAACGACTCGCCGACCGGTAACCCGAAGCCTTCATGGAGAGACGGAAAGACTGAAAACGACGCCTCTCTGTACGAGCTCAGCAAGATGTCGTCGCCGACGTTACGGAGCACCTCGATCGTGTGACCGGCCCGCCGCAGGCTTTTCACGTCTCGATCAAAAGCGTAGATGAAAGAGGCGCTCCCGCCTCCAATGAATCGCAATCGAAATCGCAGTCCCTCGCGCCAGAGCACTTCAGCAGCGAAGAGGACCGCGTGGTGATTCTTCCGTGGCTCTTCACTGCCGACGCAGAGGATTAGGGGATCTTTATTGGGACTGACGCCCGGACGAGAAATCGCCACTGGGGTGTCGATCGGAAGCGGGACAGACGTCACCACCGGACCCGTCAGACCCTGCGATGAGAGCGAGTCGATGAATCCTTGAAACTCGGAGGCTGCCGACTCGCTCACACCCGAAATGCGGTCGGCATGCTTGACAACGGCAAGAAATTCCACGAACCGGTCGGATTCGGCGAATGACACCATGTCGCCGCTCACTACCGGGATCATGTCGTGAACAACGAGTGCAAGCTTGTTGCCTGAGAACTCGGCTAAAGCACTCAGTGACGCACACTCCTCGCGCTGAGGAACCTCGATCATGGTCAGAATGCAATCAACGGGAACAATAATCTCCGTTCTGGCGGTAATCGGACAACCGTCAAGAATCGGTCCCTCGGCGAGGAGACGATCGGATTCTGCCGTCGTCAGGTCTCGGAACGAACGGTCATTGTCAGTCCAGACCACGAATTGCGGCTGAACGTCAACGCTCCACCGACGCGCTGTTTCACGGACGACGCGCTGGACGCCGCTATTGTGCCCCGTACGAGCAGAAAAGTTGACGTCCACTAAGACTTGCTCTCGGACCACCCGAATTGTGGTGAGGTGCGATCGGTACCGAATCGCTGAGTCACGACAGGCACTCAGAACTACTCGGTGCACCTGAGCCGTCGCGACAAGTTCGAGTTGGCGTTGCAGGGACCGGACTTCGTCGGGCTCAGGGAACAACCCGGCAACGCCGACGAACAGCAACCAGACCCTGTCGCTCGTCAAGTCAGCCTTCACCAGACGGCAAATTTCCCAAAGGAGCGGTCCTGACCCCTCTGTTTGAAGTCTCTCGAGTGACGTCGTGCTCAGGCCGAGATCTGGCGCGATCGCGCCAAGCCGCTGAGAAAGCGCTAATTCCATGGCGGTCTTTTGAGAACGCACTTCCGGCGGAAGCAGCAGATTCAATGTGTACGACCGCGCGCCAGTCGGCGACGAGCCCGGGATGCAACAATACCGACCGCCGGTCGAAGTCCAACCTGAGAAACTTTTAGTTGAAAGGTTCGAACAAGCCGAAGCGGACGCGTGACGCGCCAAGAGACGGTGTTGTGTACATCCGGGACAACCGTCGCGTAGGCCACAACCGATACGAGCCAGTCCGTCACGGTGTCATTCAGATCGGCATTTATGCGCGCCCTGAGATCGTCGCGCTCCGCTTCTGCAGCAGCCAGCCGTTTCCGCAATTCTTCAATGGGTTCATATTCCACGGTATTTACGTCCGTTCTACAATGCCGATGTGCGGTTCAACAGGTGAGAGTCAGGTCGGATGTCGCGCCAATCCGATCGAACAAGGGCTATTACTGAATTTTCCACAGCTGGATCCTTTCCTGCTCACCAACCTCGTTTTCATAGTAGACAACGGAACTGACCGCTTTCAGATCATCCGCGTAGGTTGCCGCCCAGTCCACCGCACAGGCTGTGTCGGTAATGGCCCATTCCACTCCTGCAGCGTGCGCGTGTTCGATGGAGAGTATATTTTCCCCCCGCTCGATCATGACGGCATGCACTGCATCATGATCGGCTGGCCAAGCCATACCGACGTTGTAATCAGCAACCGGGGCACCGGACGTGATCTTCATTGCGAGCACGTCCACGCACGGGTCCGCGACAATGAGACCACGCGTTTGCGCCGCGTCGGCCTCTTTTCCAAGTTGGCCAATGGCGTGGTCCCTGGGGTTGTCGTAGCTCCAGAGTGAGTGGTACGTGGTATCTACAGCGAACCGGGCGAAGTCCACGGCGGACACTGCCGCGGTAGAAACGCAAAGAGCAAAAACCCACGTCGCAACGAGGGTCGTCTTGCTCCGGACGCCAGGAGCCAAGCCCAAGTCCGACTCCGACTCCGACTCCGACTCCGATGTTGGCCTCTCCGGTCGGGGCCGGAAGTAGCTGAGAGCCGCTAGGACGAAGATCGGCAGTGCAGAGATGGAAATGAGAACGAACAGATCGAGCCAGAACCGATACGGTTCCTGATTTGCTCCCCATACGTCGTTCGTTGCTCCGAGAATCCACGCCGCCAGCGCGCCCACCGGATAAGCGATCCACAGCATATTCTTCCGATGCAGCCCCGCAGCGAGCGTCGCGAGTAAAGGAATTGAAATACCGAGTGATCCGACGATGCCACGCCAATCTACTCCCAAGTTCTTACTGGACGCTACGCGGTAGGTCAGGAATGGATCATCACCGAGAATGCCCTGCGCCGTCCCCAGCAGCTGGGGTAGTGCTGCGAGCCCTGCTAGCAGGATGAACACGGCCACCAAGCCTCTGGATCTCGCGATTAGCGCGATCCAGCCTGGCACTGTCGGAATCAGCCCTAGTACCAAAGTGACGAGCGGACCGGCCTCCGCAGCGATGAGAGGACCAACGATAAACAGCCCCGCTACCAAAACCAGCGATATTCCCGCAAGGAGACGCGGACGGCGCGCTGTGACTATGACATATGCCGCCACGACGTAAGACAGAAGGTAGATCACGGTCAAGAACGCGTAGGTCTGAACGTTGGCAAGGAGGCCGACGGTCAGGCTCGCGATGCAGACCAGAAGGATCCGAGCCCAAGGCTGGCGCACCCTGAGAAAGGCGATGAGGATCAGCAGCAGGGCCGCCGCCCCCATGCAGAGTCCCACCGATTCGCCGTTCAGTGTAAAGAGCACGCCGAAGGGGCCCCACAGTACCGCGTGGGAGTCCATCGCCGTGAACCAACTGTCAGACAGAAAAACAGAAAATGTCCCGAGGATGAACGGGATTGGCGCAAGCAGCGCAGCCCACCACCGGCGGCTGAGTAGCACGAGCGCGGTGGCGAGCACCGCCACAAGGATCATCTGAGATATCAGCCCACCGACGGCCCATGCCTGAAGCGGGCTAATGCCGACAATCCGCGACACCGTGCCTAGAAAGTAGTAATACAGATGCGGGTAGCTATTCGTGCCGGTCTGCGTAAACGGCTCGACATTTGCGAGCTCACCCTGCGAGGCATTAACCACCATGGACATATAGGAAAGTTGATCGCCTGCAAAGTAGGCGCGAAAGGAACTGAACGAGAAATCAGATCGGGCGAACAGTGCCCCCCACTGCAAAGCTACATGGACAATAACCGCACTCACGATCGAGGCGGTCGTGAGCACACGGTTGTGCCTTTTAGTAGCTGACATGTTCACTTTCTGTAGGCTCCGTGGAGCGTTTCTTCGATTCTTACCATGCAGAAACTGCACTATGCGGAGGGACCCGTCGGAATGGTCGCCAACGGACCACCACTAATCGTCACGATCGTTGGTTCAGTACTCCCGCTCAATGCAATCAGCCGCCCCCATGATTCGATGGGCCGCTTCTGACCACCAGACAGCTGATACACCGTAGAACCGGCGGGATCCTTCACGAAGAAATTGCCCGCTACTACTATCGGCGAGTGCGGTATGACATCACACGTGATGGTGCTTAGCGCGGTAGCGGCCAGACCGAATCCGTCTGGTGATGATAGCTTCCACAGTTTGCCGTGACCTCCAATGAAGTAGGCGTCGCCACATTTGACCACGATCTTCAATGGCGTGGTATCGGTGCCATATGTCGCCAAGCGTGCGTCTGATGGCGTTGTATACCCAGCGATGCCAAGCTCGCTCGTAATCCCAAATGAGTCCACGGCAACTTTTCGAGCCAGTCCGTCTACGAGGAACACAGACGGATTGCTTGCTGCCTTCACGAGAGTGCCGGGAGCCAACATTTCGGCTCCGCGCGGTAGGGAGTTGAATGCAAAACGACTGATCTTCACGATGGTCGGTCCGCGGTTGCCATTGAGAGCTGCCACCGTGGACCAACTGTCGATCGCTCGAGACTTACCCCCATCGATTAGATAAACCGTCGCGTCGGAAACCGTCGTTACAAACAGCAACCCGTCAACAGTTTGGCCAGACATTGGGAGCGCATCGCACGTGATCGGACTCACCGCGGTGACAGGAAGGGCCGCGACTTCATTCGATGCCAGGGCAGTCAGTCGACCACTCCCGCCAATGTAGCGGCGTTCCCCGCACTGAATGACGTTGGTCAGCGGCTGTGACGCTGTTGGATACGCGGCCATTAATTCTTCAGATTGCGTACTCCAGCCATTTATTCCGAGATCAGCGGCCGTATCAAACGAGGACACCGGAATTTTTGCGCCTGTTCCGTCGATCATGTAGATATCTGGAGTAGACGCACCCTTGACGAGAGTTCCGGGAGCCAAAAGGGCTGGGCCCGCTGGGTAGGAGTTCATGAGGGCATCGGAGGCCGTGTAGATGAATGGGGCCTGCTGCCCGTACAGTGCGGCGACTATCGACCACGTCGAAATCGACCGCTTCTTTCCCGAATCGAGATAGTAAACCGTCGGGTTTAAGGCTGATTTCACGAACGGCGCGACTTCGCCACCCGTGGGGAACTTGGCTAGCTGCGACGGCAAGAGATCAACGGTATTTCCACAGCTCATTCCGAGCAGAGACACGAGTTCACAGGTGGCGAAGCGGTGCTTGACACCATTCTCAAAGAGAAAAATATCCCCCGTGCCCGGGTCGCGGAACAGTGCGCCAACGGTGTTTCCTGTTGGCAAGGCATCCAAGTACGAGGCGGCAACGGTTCGATACGGATACAGAGGACGCAAACTTTCGAGCACTGCCTGCGAAGGCACGTGATGTTTGGTCGATCCCACGATGAGAAAAATGCTCGGAGAGTCGGCACTCTTCACGAGGTCACCGCTTGCCTGAGTACTTCCGAACCAAGATGTGAATATCCGCCAGAAGTTGCGGTTCCCATACGACGAGCACGAATCGCCCAGGCCGTACAGATTGCTGAGGGCCGCTGCGTTGGGCCGGTAGGGCGTATAAATATAGAGAGCGGCCGTTGCCTGATTTTCGATGTAGACGCTCGACGTACCGCACGCAGCATTGGGATGCCACTGGATCGTGTTCGCGCGACCAGCACGGTAGGACCAGTTATTTGGGTTGGCTTGGTAGTTCTTGTACTGGTGGGCAGCGTTGTAGACCTGGTTGTAGAAGCCGTAGTACGCAGCATCGCAATCGGCGGTGTCAGGGCAGCCATAACCCGTTGCGCTGCGATATTGGCGGTCCGTGGGCCAGGAATCGGTCACGAGGCCCTGTTCCTTTTCGAGAAGAACGAGGAGCACTTGCGGGTTTATGCCACAGGCTTGGCTGACGGCGTAGATAATCGCAGCGCTGCTCTGCCCCCCACCCTGATAGGCGCCACACCGGCTGTCGGCCGGGTGCGAAGTAGTTACTTCGGAGTAATTCTTCAAGCAGGTGTACCCGGAACGGCACATTGGCACCTGAGCATTCAGGAATACCTGTATCTGGGATTCAGACATCGAACCCTGGTCGTAGAAGACTCCATCGCTAATAATGTTTCCGGCGTTGAAACCCGATCCATCGAGCGCTTCGGCCGGCGCAGGCGGAGTGAGCGCGACCAGCAGACTCGCAGCCGTCACAAGCGTGATTACGACTGCGACTAGGCGTTGCAGGTGACCCCGCCGCGGCTTTCTGGCACTACCGTCGGTGTGGAGAGGCATTGATTTACTCGTTTCCGCGTCTACTTCGAAAATCAAAGGTCTGCTAGCTCATTATCACATAGGCAACGGGGCAGGCTGAAGGAATCACAAGTCGTGCGCTTGTTAATCAACTGGCCCGAAGGTACGCAATTAGACTATGACGGTCCCGGCTGTCGTCTAGAGGAAAATACACGTGCCTGAAGAAAGTATTCTGTTCGATGCCACTGCGCTCCCGAAGGCACGAGGCGGAGTGGGACGCTACGTCGAGGGCCTGCTTGGCGGTTTGACCGCAGCGGGTGCGCGCGTGACCATCGTCTGTCAGAGTCGAGATGCTGCGTTCTTCCGGGAATCTTTCCCCGAATTCGCGCTCGTCGAGTTGCCGCGCGCGTGTCAATCCCGTGCGGCGCGGTTCCTCTGGGAGCAGAGTGGCTTGCCGCTCCTTGCACGTCGGATCGGTGCGACTGTCGTGCACTCTCCGCATTACACGATGCCGCTCGTTGGCTCGTTCCGCCGAGTTGTCACGATCCACGACGCCACTTTCTTCAGCGACCCGCAGGTTCATTCCCGGCTGAAGGGTGCTTTCTTTCGGTTCTGGACCAAGCGGGCTGTTAATGGCGCGGACGCCGTCGTCGTGCCCAGCGCGGCTACTGCGCGCGAGCTTTCCAACTACCTACCGGGCTTTCCTGCTCAGGTCTTGGTCGCTCACCACGGCGTGGATACGTCGATTTTTCACACACCCTCCGCGGCCGAGCGTTCCACCGCTCGCGCCAGTATCGGGCTCGGGGAAGAACCGTACATTGCTTTCCTCGGAACCCTGGAACCACGCAAGAACATTCCGGCACTCATCCGGGCGATGGCTTTAGTGGCAACTAGACATCCAGCTCCTGTTTTGGTTCTCGCCGGCGGAGCCGGTTGGGACACAGCGATAGCCGCGGAGGTCACCGCAGCACAAGGCACGGTGCGGATAATCCAGCCCGGTTACCTCCCGATCGACGCGCTCCCGTCCTTTCTCCATGGGGCGCTCGCCGTCGTCTATCCAAGCCTCGGTGAAGGTTTCGGGTTGCCCGTACTCGAAGCAATGGCGAGTGGTGCGTTGGTGATCACCACCCGTCGGCTCGCTCTGCCCGAGGTGGGAGGGGATGCCGTTCTCTATACGGAGATCGACGATGTATCCATAGCGGCCGCTATCGTACGCGTGATTGAACATCCCGAAGACTCAGCATCATTGCGCGACGAGGCGCTGCACCGCTCACTCAGCTTTACTTGGGTTCGCAGCGCCCGGATACACCTCGCAGCATATGTCGGGCATGAATCAACGGTGGTGCAGGGATGATCGCTGTTATCACCGTGACCTTCAGGTCGTCCGGAATCATCTCCAACCTTCTCAACTCCGTTCCGACTGCCGTATCACAGCCCTATGAGATCCACATTGCGGACAACAGCCTCGGTAGTGATGTGAATCTTCAGCCTGTCTTGGTGGGGTATCCCTCCGTGCTCTTGCATGAGATGAGCGAAAACGTCGGCTATGGTGCCGCGATCAATGCGGTGACGAGCACGCTGAACCCCGATATCGAGTGGATTGTCGTGGTCAATCCCGACGTGACTTTTGAGCCAGACAGCATCGATCGACTCCTTGCTTCAGCTCGACTGATCCCGACTGGTGCGGCTTTTGGTCCGCGAATCGTCGGTGCCGACGGCGAGGTTTATCCGTCGGCACGTCGACAACCCTCGCTTCGCACCGGCATTGGCCACGCTCTTCTCCATAAAACCTGGGCCGGAAACCCCTGGTCGCAACGGTATCTCGATGACGCATCCAGCTACCAGCTCGAACGTGCCACCGGTTGGCTATCCGGGGCGTGTTTGCTGCTTTCTCGCGAAGTGTTTGACACTTTGAACGGTTTCGACGAGCGGTTCTTCATGTACTTTGAGGACGTCGACCTGGGCCGGCGCATCGCACTGACCGGGCGTGAGAATATCTTCGTACCGTCCGCGATCGTCGTTCATACCGGGGCTCATTCAACGGAGCAGGCGCGAACACGCATGGTTCGGGCACATCACAACAGTGCGTACCTCTATTTAGAGAACCGCTATTCCGGTTGGTACCTCTGGCCGCTCCGAATGATTCTGAAAGCCGCGCTGTACCTCCGCGCACGCGTCATCGGCGGCAGGCAACGCAATGGAATGTAGACTCCAGAGGACACTGGTCCTCATCGGTGCCCGATCATCCAGGAAACTCTCGAGGATATGAATTCGACACTGCCCGCCGACGAGCTTCCAGAGCCCCCCGCGGGCATGCAGGGTGCACCCGGCCTTTTACTACGAGTCGTTAAGGACTATCGAGTCGCCTTCCTGCTTGTCGGAGCCGTGAACACCATCGTTGGATTTGCCTGGTTTGCGATCTTTCAATTCACGGTGGGAAGCGCCTTCGGCTACATGGCCGCTCTGGGTTGTGCTCACGTCGCGAGCGTGCTCTGCGCATTCGTGCTCTACCGGCGCTTCGTGTTCCGTGTACGAGGGCATGTCTGGCGCGATCTCGCGCGATTCGAGATGGTGTATCTAGTCGCACTCGGCATCAACGCAATACTTCTCCCGATCTTGGTCGAACTGTTCGGACTTGAACCGATTGTCGCTCAAGCTCTGATTGTCTTTGTCACCACAATGGTCAGCTTCGTCGGCCACCGCAATTTTTCCTTTCGGCGCCCCAGAGCGTCGCAGTCAGACGTACCAGAAATGAGCTCAGAGTGACCACGGTTTCCGTCGTTATCCCCGCCTACAACAATGCCGAGTACCTTGAGGAAACCCTCGCTTCGGTTTTTGCGCAGACGTTCGAAGATTTCGAGGTCATCGTTTCTGACCACTCATCCACAGACTCGACAAAAGCCGTCATAGAGAAGTTCCGGCACGAACCGCGCCTGGTGATCCTGGACACGGAAGCCGGTGGAGGGGCACTACGAAATTGGAACCGTGTTAGCCAAGCCGCGACCGGAACCTACCTGAAACTTGTCTGCGGCGACGATCTTATCCACCCCGATATCCTGGCCAAACAGGTTGCAGCGATGAAGTCGGCCTCCAACGTTGTCCTGGTCGCCTCGCCGCGATCAATCGTAGACGCTCGCAACCAGCCCGTAATTGCCCGCCGCGGCCTGGCCGGCCTCCGCGGACAGATGGCCGGTGCACGAGCCGCACGGGCAACAGTTCGATCTGGAACCAATATCTTTGGCGAGCCCGCCTGCGTCCTAATTCGCCGGGACGTACTTGAACGAGTTGGCTGGTGGGATTCGCGCTTTCCGTACCTCATTGACGAGGCGACCTACGTTCGAGTTCTTTTGGAAGGCGACTTCGTCGCCGTGCCAGAGGTACTGGCCGGATTCAGAATAAGCGATTCCCAGTGGAGCGTGCGCCTCGCTGGTCAGCAGGCTCAACAAGCGAGTGATTTTCACCGTTGGTTGAAGCTCGATCATCCCAACGTCGTTAATGGCGGCGATGTCCTCCTCGGTAATGCACGTGCTTATGCCATGTCCTTTGCGAGGCGACTTGCCTACATTCTGTTGCGACGAAGAATGAACCGGGGCAATTAATGGCGAACGAGGTCACTAAACGCACGAGCATTCCGGAACGACTGTGGACACACACAGACGCTCTCCTGTATCTCGTCACCGCGCTTGTTTCATCGATCGTCACTTGGTTTGCCATCGATCTCAAGGGCGCGCGCCTGAATGCGCCGTTTGAATACAACGGCGACGCTCTCGCGACGGGCGCGCATTTCAAAACGGTATTGCAAACCGGCTGGTACGAGTACCAGGGCCTGCTCGGCGCCCCATACGGCCAGACATACAACGATTTCCCCACGGCGGACAACCTCCACCTAGTCGTTGCCAACATCATTGGGCTATTCACCGATCAATGGCCCGTTGCTTTGAACGTCTACTACATAATCGGTTTCCCCTTGGCTGCGCTCGGTGCCGTCTGGTTCTTCCGTACCGTCGGAGTGTCCAGAGCCCTGACCGTAGCCCTCGCCACAGCGTTCGCCGTGGCCCCGTACCACTTCATGCGCGGCGAGGGGCATCTGTGGCTTGCCTCTTACTACGCGGTACCGCTCGGTGCAGGTTTGTTGGTGATTTTGCTGTCAGGCGGGCGTCTATGGGGTCGCGGCCGCTCGCAAAACAAATGGTTGGCCGTGATTTTTAGCCCGACCAGCCGTAGTCTCCTCTTCACCACGCTTCTTGCGTCATCTGGGTCATACTATGGAATCTTCTTTCTGGTCCTCCTCGCCTTCGCCGGTATCGCAGTCCTTATTCGAGACGGTTCCTGGGCACGTTTCTGGGGAGCTGCGGGATTGGGTGCGTTCACGGCTGGCGTTATGTTTCTCAACATGCTGCCGGACATTTTGTACGGCATATTCAACGGTGCGAATGCTGCGGGACTCGCTCGTTCTGCCCCTGAGGCGGAAATCTATGCCCTGAAGCTGACTCAGCTCATCATGCCGTGGCCTGGTCACCGGATTCCCGAACTCAGACATTTTCGGGAACTCTACGACAATTACTACCCGTTGCTGTCCGAGCGACCAGCACTCGGAGCACTCGGCGCGTTGGGCCTCGTGATCGGATTCCTGACGATTGCCTATCTCGCAATCGCCCGGCGGCGAACAGAGCGTGACGCCAGCGCCGGGCGTGGTGAACACCAGCAACTGTTACTCAACCGAGTGGGCGACCTCGGCGGGCTCCTGTTCGTAGCTTTTCTCTTCGCCACGGTCGGTGGCCTCTCCACCGTAATCTCGTTTTTCACCAGCAGCCTTCGCGGCTGGAACCGGATGTCAATAGTCATGCTGATTCTTGCGCTGGGTATTGTCGGTCTTGTGTTGGATCGGTTGATCGCAAATGCCGCCCGCAGGTTCAATTGGCGGCTTTCGGTTCGTGCAGTTGTCGCTGCAGGCATGGCCAGCCTGCTGCTCGTCGTGGCCTTCGTCGATCAAACTCCGAGCGATGTTACGGCCGGTCGAATAGCCGCAGCGAAAGCCTTCGATGCTGACACAGTGTGGATCGACACCGCACTTACGGGTATCCGCTCCGGATCCATGATTCTGCAGTTGCCCTATGTTCCATTCCCCGAAAGTTCTTCCGTCACAGGCGTTCTGGGCTCGGAGGGATTGATCCCCTACCTTCTCTCCGAGAACATCTCCTGGTCTGCTGGCGGAATTAAGGGACGGCCGAGATCTGACTACCCCTTGGCTCTTGAGCAGTACCGTCCCGAGGATGTTGCTAATCTTGCCGCGGCCTCAGGCTTTGCTGGAATAATGGTGGACCGGAATGCGCTGCCAGATCACGCTGCACTCCTCGAGGCAGGATGGACGTCTCTCCTTGGCCACACGCCCCTGGTGAGCGAGTCCGAGCGGTTTACGTTCTTTAATCTGCAGGATCTGGCTAAAACAATCAGCGAAACGATTCCTCCCACCGAGCTTGAATCCATCACTCGCCTCATCACCCAACCTGTTACTGGATACTTCGAACCTGACTTCGAGTCGCTGTCCAGTACCGATGGCCTTCCCGAGTGGGGAACTGCCCTCTCCAATGCGAAAATTCGGCTCACGAATACCACGACTGATTCCGTCTCACTTGAAGCCCAGCTCACTATCACCGCTGACCCCAAAGCGAACCTCAAAGCGTGGGTCGACGGGCAAGGATCGAAGGTATCCGTTACCCTGAAGGACGGCGTGGGTACGGTTCGCCTACCGGTTTCCGCAGCTCCTGGCACGACGAACCTTCATATTTCTGGACTCACCGGACCAATAACGGTGTCGCACCTGCGTCTCGTTCCGGATGAGGTAGTCCAGTTTCTGGGCGCGCTCCGCAGTTCGGGGGCCGGACAATGATCTGGCCGCTGAGAGCAATCCCCTTACCCAAGACGCCGGACCTTCAAACGGATGCTGCGACGAGATCAGTCGTAATAGCGGATAGGAAAACCAAGCGTGGACACTAAACCGCACACAGTCTCAATCGTTGTACCGGTCTATCAAGGCGAGAAGACCCTCGCGGAAATCGTCGCGGAAATCACGCCGCTGACGGTCGAAACTGCCTCCGCTGAGGGACATCATTTCGTAGTCAGCGAGGTGATCCTCGTACACGATCACGGACCAGACCAGTCTGACCGTGTCATGCGCGAGTTGGCTACGAAGTACGATTTCGTTCGCGCAATCTGGTTGAGTAAGAATTACGGCCAGCACGCAGCGACGCTCGCCGGCATGGCATCGAGTGGGAGCGAATGGATCGTTACGCTTGACGAGGATGGCCAGCACAATCCCCTGGAGATTGGCGGGCTCCTGGATACCGCCCTGCGTGAGCAAGCCGATGTCGTTTACGCCAAGCCACTCAATCCAGCGCCACACGGGGTTGTGCGAAATGCTGCTTCCAAGGGAGCCAAGTGGATCTTGACGCGATTCTTCGGGAGTGCCAATGCTGCCGACTACCAAAGTTACCGTCTCATGCTTGGGACCATCGGCCGCAGCATTGCCGCCTACTCAGGGTCTGGTGTGTACCTGGACGTCGCAATGAGCTGGGTTGCGACGAAGGTCGTGACCTCGCCCGTAACCCTGCGTGATGAAGGTGAACGTCGGTCCGGGTACTCCGCACGTCGTTTGTTCTCGCATTTCTTGCGAATGATCATATCCAGTGGCACGCGCGGCCTCAGGCTGGTCAGCGTGCTTGGCGTCCTGTTTGCCGCGATAGGCATCGTCGTTGCAATCGTTATCCTCATTGCGCGCATCACGGGCGGCGTTGACACCCAGGGTTGGGCATCGATGATTGTTGTTCAACTGCTCACGTCGGGGGCGGTCCTATTCTCGCTGGGCATCATCGCCGAGTACATCGGCGTCAATGTCAATATGGCGATGGGCAAGCCGCCCTACCTTATTACGTCTGACCCGCAAAACGGTCCGATGGGCCGCGCGGCTCAAGGTCGCCAATGACCTCTCTGGTCTGGGTTATTGGTTCACGGGGTCTACTGGGCAGCGCAATTGTCTCGGCCGTCGAGGACCGACCGGGGTGGGCAGTTCTCGACGTGCCATCACTTCCGTGGACGGACGACGCACGCATGGTTGCCGCTGTGAATCGAGCAACGAACCTACTTCTTGACCAGTCCCGTATCTCCCAATCCCGATGGGCGATCGTGTGGGCTGCAGGTGCCGTCGTGACCTCTAGCAGTGCGGAACAGATAGAACGCGAACTGGAACAATTCCGCCTCATCGTGAGCTCCATCGCTTCGACCGTTGCGGCAACTGGAGGCCAGCAATCGGGAGCTTTCTTCTATGCTTCCTCTGCCGGAGGTATCTATGCCGGCTCGCCCGAGCCGCCCTTCTCCGAGTTGACCGAGCCACATCCGCTCTCCGGCTACGGCCAGTTCAAACTCGACGCAGAGCAGGTCATGACGAGGGTGCTCGCTCCCGCGCGCATTTCGACGTTAGCGGGAAGGATCTCGAACATCTACGGTCCGGGCCAACGTCTCACAAAGATGCAAGGGCTCATCTCGCACATCGCCAAAGCACAATTTGGCACCCAACCAGCGTCGATCTTTGTACCTCTGGAAACATCCCGCGATTATATTTATGTTCGCGACTGCGCTGAGTTAATTCTGGATGGTCTCGACCGCACCCTCATTCTGAGCGATGCCGGAACGACTGTGCACACAATGAAAAATCTGGTTTCGGGACAATCCGTGACAATCAGCACCCTGCTGGGATTGTTTCGTTCGATCTCAAAAAATCACCCGCATGTCATGCTGGGATACTCGGCAGCTGGAGCACTCCAAGCGGTCGACCTGAGGCTGAAGTCGGTAGTCTGGACCGATCTCGATGAGCGAAATCTAACGCCACTGCCTGTCGGTATCCGCAACACCATGCAGGATATTCTTTTCCGACTACAAGCGGCAAATTGACTTCTACGAGCGGCCTCAGGTCGTCCAAGAACTAACCAGCGCACAAGCGAGGGGAATCAACCAGTTTCTGGGCACGTGAGCTAAGAGAGCAGCTTGGCCAAATATCGCCCATAACCGCTCTTGTTCAAGGGCGCCGCAAGTGCTGCGAGTTGGTCGTCATTAATCCATCCGGCTCGCCACGCGATTTCCTCTATGCAACCGATTTTGAAACCCTGACGGTCTTCGATGACCTTCACATATTCACTTGCCTGCATCATCGACTCAAACGTCCCGGTATCCAGCCACGCGGTTCCCCGATCGAGAACCTGCACGGTCAGAGTTCCCCGATTCAGATACACCTCATTGATCGTCGAGATTTCAAGCTCACCGCGTGCGCTCGGCTTGATCGCTTTGGCGATCTGAATGACGTCATTGTCGTAGAAGTAGAGACCAGGCACTGCGTAATTGCTACGCGGGATCTCCGGCTTTTCTTCGATGGACACTGCCCGAAAGTCGTCGTCGAATTCGACGACTCCATAGGAAGTCGGATTTGACACGTGATACGCGAAAATCGTGGCCCCGACAGTGGCCTCATTTTGACGCAGCGCAGTGCCGAGTTTGGATCCATGAAAAATATTGTCGCCGAGTACCAGGGCGACGCTGTCGTCGCCGATGAATTCTTCACCGATGATGAACGCCTGAGCCAGACCATCCGGCGAGTCCTGCACAGCGTAGCTGATGCTAACGCCAAGCTGTGATCCGTCGCCCAGCAGGGCACGAAACTGACTGTTATATTCCGGTGTTGTAATGATCAGAATCTCGTTGATACCCGCCATCATCAGCGTTGATAGCGGATAGTAAATCATCGGCTTGTCATAAATGGGCATGAGCTGCTTGGAGATCCCCTTGGTGATGGGCCACAAACGAGTGCCCGACCCCCCTGCCAAAATAATGCCGCGCATGTGTTTAGTTTCTTTCCGTGTTGAGAGAGGCGTAGAAGGCCTGTGAAGCCTCCCACGTTGGAAGAAGTCCCGATTCCAGGGCCTCCCCGAGGCTGGGCGCCAGCTCGTCCTTTTCCGACACGAGTGGATTTCCCAATTCGGCCGGAAAAACGAGTCCAATTTCAGGATCGAGCGGGTTGATCCCATGCTCGCGGCCGGCATCAAACACGCTGGTCACCAGATAACTGACCGTGGCGTCGTCGGTAAGCGCTACAAAAGCGTGGCCAACACCCTCAGGGATGTAGACAGCACGACGATCCTGCTCATCAAGGCGAACCGAATCCCAGGTGCCGAAGGCCGGCGAGCCCACGCGCAGGTCTACGATGAAATCCAGCACCGCGCCGCGGGTCACAGTGACATGCTTGGCTTGTCCCGGCGGTATGTCGGCAAAGTGGATACCTCGTACCACCCCTCGCTTCGACACTGAAGTATTGGCCTGGGCGAGTTTGAGCGGGTGCCCAATCGCCTCGCCTAAATGATCGAATCGGTACCATTCGAGGAACACACCCCGATCATCACCAAACTGCCTTGGGGTGACTTCGTAGGAACCGGGGATCGAGAGCTCGCGAATTTGCACGTTCGGAGTCTACCAATCGCTGTCCGATACAATCACAAGGCCATGTCTACGAACGGAACGGTTACTCCTATATGAAGATCCTCGTCACCGGCGGCGCCGGTTTTATCGGCTCCAACTTTGTGCGACGCACGATTGAAGACAAGTACCCGGGCCTTGAGGGCGCCGAGGTTGTCGTGCTCGACGCATTGACTTACTCGGGCAACCTCGAAAACCTCGCCCCCATCGCCGATTCACGGCGATACAGCTTTGTGCACGGAGACATCCGCGATGGCAAACTGCTCGACACCCTGTTTCCCGGGCTCGACGCGGTGGTGCACTTCGCCGCTGAGTCGCACGTTGACCGTTCGGTGATGGACTCGACCATCTTTGTCGAGACCAACGTGCTCGGCACCCAGCAGCTGCTCGACGCAGCGCTGCGCCACAAGCTGGCCCGGTTCGTGCACGTTTCCACCGACGAGGTCTACGGCTCGATCGCCGAAGGCTCCTGGAACGAGGAGCGGGCGCTCGAGCCCAACTCCCCCTATTCAGCGTCGAAGGCCGGCAGCGACCTGCTCGCCCGCAGCTATCACCGCACGCACGGCCTCAACGTGTCGATCACGCGCTGCTCGAACAACTACGGCCCGTACCACTTTCCCGAGAAGGTCATTCCGCTCTTCGTCAGCAACCTGATCGACGACCTGCACGTTCCCCTCTACGGCGAGGGCAACAACATTCGCGACTGGCTGCACGTAGACGACCACACCCGCGCCATCGCGATGGTGCTCGTCGGCGGCCGCGCCGGCGAGATCTACAACATCGGCGGCGGCACCGAGCTGACCAACAAGGAGCTCACCCAGCTGCTTCTCGACTCGACCGGCAAGGACTGGTCCTATGTGGACCGCGTCGCCGACCGTCTCGGGCACGACCTGCGCTACTCGGTGGACATCTCCAAGATTCAAGCCGAACTGGGCTATGCCCCGCAGGTTCCGTTCGAACAGGGCCTCGCCGACGTGGTGCAGTGGTACCGCGACAATCGCCAGTGGTGGGAACCGCTCAAGGCCCGGGCGGCGCTGAACTGACATGACCCGTTACCTCATCACCGGGGCGACCGGCATGCTGGGCCGTGACCTGCAGACTGCTCTAGCCGGACGTGAAGTGACGGCTCTCGGCCGCAGCGACCTCGACGTAACGAACCTCGACGCGGTGAAGGCCGCCGTTGCCGGGCACGACGTCATCATCAACTGTGCTGCGTATACCAAGGTCGACGACGCCGAAACACACGAGGACGAGGCCTACGCCGTGAACGCGGTGGGACCTTACAATCTGGCCGTCGCGGCATCCGCTCGGCACGCGAAGCTCGTGCAGATTTCAACGGACTATGTTTTCGACGGCAGCGCCACCACGCCCTACGCAGAGAACACGCCGCACAGCCCCATCTCGGCGTATGGCCGCACCAAGGCCGCCGGCGAGGATTTCGTGCAGGTGGAGAACGGCTCGCGCAGCTACATCGTGCGCACCGCGTGGTTGTACGGCGAGAACGGACCGAACTTCGCCAAGACCATGCTCAAGGCTGCTGGCACGCGCGACACCTTAAACGTCGTTACCGACCAGATCGGCCAGCCCACCTGGACGATGGACCTCGCCTCGCAGATCGTGCTGCTGCTCGACTCGGCCGCGCCCGCCGGCATCTACCACGGTACGAACTCCGGTGTCGCCTCGAAGTTCGACCAAGCCCGCGACGTGTTCGCCCTCGCCGGACTCGACCCTGAACGCGTGCTGCCGACCGACAGCTCGGCCTTTGTGCTGCCAGCACCCCGACCGGCCTATTCGGTGCTCGGCCACGACGCCTGGACGAAAGCAGGTATCGAACCGATGCGCGATTGGCGACAGGCGCTCGAAGCCGCCGTGGCTGCCGGAGCGCTGCGATAGTGGAAGCCCACGAGACGTTCAGTACGACGGCGCTTGGAACGATGTCGTGGCGACTGACGCGACCCTTGCGTTTCGTACGCTCGAAATTCCACGCGAGAGTTAAGTAACGATGACAACCCTTCGAGTGATTGTGGACCAGATGATTTCGCCAGTTCCGGGCGGAATCGGCCGATACACCGAGGACCTCACTCGTCAGCTGATACTCACATCACCCGTCGGCTGCGACGTGGAAGGTGTGGTGTGTGCGTCAACCCCCGCGAAATACGCATCGGTTATGGAGCGGCTGCCTGGCCTGGCCACCCTCTACACGACGACTCTCCCCCGACGCGAGCTCGCTGCGGCTTGGCAATTAGGGTTGACCTCACTGCCCGGCGGGGGCATGGTGCATGCAACGAGTTTGTTGGCGCCATTGAAGCGGCACGATCGCTCCACGAATCAAAATCAGGTCGCCGTGACCATTCACGACGTCGTGCCGTGGACGCACCCCGAGACTTTGACGCCCCACGGTGTGACCTGGCATAAAGCGATGGCCAAACGGGCCCGAAAGCATGCCGACGCGATCATCGTGCCCACACACGCTGTGGCGGGTGCCCTTTCAGAGATCATGGACTTCGGCGACCGCGTTCGTGTGATCGGCGGGGCAGTCAGCAGCGAACTGCGTTTGCCTACGAACGCGGATGCACGCGTTGCCGAGCTAGAACTGCCGAAAGAGTTCATTCTGACCGTCGGCACACTTGAACCGCGCAAAGGGTTAACTCCTCTCATTAGCGGGCTGGGCCTGCCCGGCGCGCCAGACCTGCCTTTGCTGATCGTCGGGCCACAAGGCTGGGGCGAATTGGACGTCGCCGCAGTTGCCGACGAGGCCGGGCTTGCGGAGGGTCGCGTTCGTGCGCTGGGCTTCGTCAGCGACAGCGACCTTGCGCTCATTTTGTCGCGAGCAACGGTGTTCGTGTACCCGAGCCAAGCCGAGGGATTCGGACTCCCACTGCTGGAGGCCATGAGTTTCGGCACCCCTGTGGTGCACAGCGATGCTCCCGCCCTCGTCGAGGTTGCTGGGGATGCAGGGCACGTTGTGGCGCTGAACGACGCTGCTGGGTATCCGGAACGACTGGCTGCGGCCATCACGCGAGTATTAGGCGACGCGTCCCTGAATGCCACTCTTCGGCTGCGCGGCCTGGACCGGGCCCGAGCGTTTAGCTGGCGGGACTCCGCCGAGCGGGTCTGGCAATTGCATGCGGACCTGTAGCCCATGCGCATATTCGTTGAATACTTGAGAGTTTCAGTCCAGCCCCACCTCACCCCACGATTTTCCGTTCAAACATTGCCTCGCGACGCCGCCGTCGGCGCAGGGGTCTTGGAGGCAGCATGATCACTCTGCGGGTAGTCGTCGACCAGATGGTCGCCCCGGTTCCGGGCGGCGTCGGGCTTTACACCGAGGAACTCACGCGCGCGCTGATTGCCACCGCGCCGGCCGAGTGCGACGTAGAGGGCATCGTCTCGTCGTCACCACCCGCACAGTATGAACTCATTGAGGCTGCCCTGCCGGGCCTGGCTAATCTGCACAAGACCACGCTGGCCCGCCGCGAGCTGGCCACGGCGTGGGCGCTCGGCGTGACCGCGGCATCGGGCACCGGCCTGATTCACGCGCCGGGCCTGCTCGCGCCGCTGCGCCACCACAACCGTGCCGACGACGGCACTCAGATTGCGGTGACCCTGCACGACGTGCTGGCGTGGACGCATCCGTCGTCTCTGACGCCGACGACCGTGGCCTGGACCAAGGGCATGCTCAAGCGTGCCCGCAAGCACGCCGACGCGATCGTGGTGCCGAGCCACGCCGTGGCCCGACAGCTGACCGAGATCATGGACCTCGGCGACCGGGTGCGCGTGATCGGCGGCGCCGTCGGACGTGGGCTCGTACTCCCCGCTATTCCGCTCGTGGAGGAGCGGCTGCAAGGCCTGGGGCTCCCGTCGCAATACATTCTGACCTCCGGGTCACTCGATCCGCGCAAGGCGGTCACTGCGCTGATCACAGCGATGGGTCTGCCGGGCGCGCCGGACCTGCCGTTGATCGTGCTCGGCCCGGACACCTGGGGCGAGCTCGACCTGGCCTCGGTCGCCGATGAAGCCGGGCTGGAGCCGGGTCGCGTGCGCGCTCTGTCGGGTTTGAGCGACTCCGACCTGGCCATTGTTATTGCCCGGGCCAGCGTCTTCGTGTATCCGAGCCTGGAAGAAGGCTTCGCCCTACCGATCATTGAGGCGTTCCACCTCGGTACACCGGTCGTGCACTCCGACGCCCCCGCGCTGCTGGAAGCGGCCGGCGACGCCGGTGTAGCGGTCGAGCGTTCCAATTCCAAGGACTATCCCGCACGTCTCGTCGACGCGGTGAACCGGGTGCTCGGCGACAGCGTGCTGCGGGGCCGCATGAGCATCTTCGGTCAGGACCGCTCGCGGGCGTTCAGCTGGCGGGACTCGGCCGAGCGCGTGTGGCAGCTGCACGCGGATCTGTAGGCCATGGGGAGTTTTCTACAGGACCAGCGTGTGCGGTTTCTCGCGGTCGGCGCGACAAACACGCTCGTCGGGTACTTGGTCTTCTCGGCATTCACCGTCTGGGTCTTCACGGATGTCTACCTCGGCTATCTGCTGAGCCTCGCTCTCTCGTAAGTGGTTGGCATTTCCCTGGCCTTCGTGCTGTACCGACGATTCGTGTTTGTGGTGCGTGGCCACGTGCTGCGGGACTTTGTTCGCTTCGTGAGCGTGTATCTGGTGGCGATCGGCATCCATGCGGTGGCGTTGCCGCTGCTGGTTGAGGTCGCCGGGGTGCCGCCGCTGCTCGCCCAACTGGTGATTCTCGTGGTCACCACGTTGTTGAGCTTCTTCAGGCACAAGAAGTTCTCGTTTCGCCGCAGTGGTGAGTGAACAAAGGGGCCGCCGCCGCTCGCCGGCGGGTAACCCACTCGTATGTGGCCGCTTCGCGATGTGGGTTGCTGTTCTGGGGAGCATGTGCACGATCATGCACTTGCCGGATTGTGGATGATCATCCATAATGGGAGCTGTGGACGATCCACCACCGTGGAGGCTGAAATGTATACACGTTCCGCACAGGATCTTGGTGCGCTGGCGCGCGCGAAACGCGAGGCCTTGGGACTTACCCAACAGCAAGTAGCCGACCGCGCAAAAGTCTCTCGTGAATGGCTCGTCAACTTCGAATCCGCGAAGGTGGGCGTGTCGCTCTTTCGTGTTTTCGACGTGCTTCAGGTGCTGCAGCTCGCCCTGGATGTCAGCGATCGAGCCCCGGACCCGCACAATGTGCTTGACGATGTCTTTGCCGATCTGGGGCGATGACCGGTGAACTCCGAACTCTACGTCTACCTCGACGGCGAGCGCGTCGGCACGCTCGCCCAAACCAAACAGGGCAAAACCACCTTTGCCTACGACGAACGATACCGGTTGGATAGTCGGTCGACGCCCCTATCGCTTTCCATGCCGCTGGCAAGGCGCGAGCACCCATCGCAGGTCGTCACGGCCTTCCTGCAGGGCCTTTTGACCGACAGCCCGACCAAGCTTGCTGAACTAGCTGCAACGTATCAAACATCCGCTCGAAACGCTTTCGGGCTGCTGGCCCACGTCGGCCGGGATGCCGCGGGAGCCGTACAGATCCTGCCGCCCGATGAGACCTCGACCGATGCCGCCACTCGACAGGGAGATGTCGAACGACTTTCCGATGATGAATTCAGTAGCCTCATCAAAGACATCGTTCAGCACTCCGATACCTGGGGACAGCGCGGCGACGACGCGCGGTGGAGTTTGCCTGGCGCGCAGCCCAAGGTTGCCCTATTCCGATTCGATGATGGAGGGTGGGGCGTGCCCAACGATTCCACGCCGACCACGCACATTCTGAAACCGGCCATCGCGCCGTACTCCAATCATGACGTGAACGAGTATGTGACGATGCGCGCGGCCCGCCTTCTGGGGCTCAACGTCTCCGACCACGAGCTCACGACGACGGAGCAGGACGATCGCGTCTTTGTCTCCCGCCGATACGACCGACGACAATTCGACGGACGATGGGCACGGCTACATCAGGAAGACCTCTGCCAGGCTCTGAGCGTTCCACCAGACCTCAAGTATCAGCAGGACGGCGGCCCGGGCGTTGGCACCATCGCTCAATTGCTCGGCCGATTGCCCTTAAACGATCGGGAGGCAAGCCAGAAGCGGTTCTTTGATTCCCTCGTGTTCAACGTATCGGCCGCTTGCACCGACGCGCATGCAAAGAACATCTCGATTCTCTTGCGTGGCGACCGCGCTGTGCTCGCCCCGCTTTATGACCTCGGGACGCACGCGCCGTATCCGGCGACTGGTGCGCTTCGCTCGGCGATGAAGGTCGGCGACGAGTATCGCATGGACGCCATCGGGCTCCAGGACTTTCTCGCGGTGGCCGCGAAACTGCAGATCCCTGCAGATTACGCTGAAGAGCGTGTTCGCTACATACGCGGCAATGTTGCCGGCGCATTCGCGGATGCCGCCGGGAGCGTCAGTGGTGGCTCGGAGGAACAGGGATTCGCGACGACGGTGTCAAAATCGATCTTCACACTTGCGCGCGAACGCGGTTGGTAACGAAGGGCTACGGGGCGGGCGTGGCGGTGGGCGCGGGGGCCAGCGCCGTGGCGATCATGGCCTTGATGGCCGCGTAGTCGGGGTTTTCGGGGTCGACGCCGTTCTCGGGAATCAGGGGCACCGAGATGACCGGCAGCTCCTTGGTCTTGCTGGCGAGGTTCACGAAGTAGCCGAGCATGCCCTGCGGGACATCCGTTTTGATTACCTCAGTGCCTGCTGTGGCAACGCCCTGAAATTTGGTCAGCACATTTGCCGGGTTGAACTGGGCGAGCAGTGCTTCTTGCAGCTGTGTCTGGCGCCCCATTCGGTCGTAGTCGCTGGTCGTGTGGCGGGACCGGGCGTACCATGTGGCGGTCGTGCCGTCCATGTGTTGGGGGCCGACCTCGATCCAGCCCTCGACCTCTTTGAGTTGCTCGTCGCCGCCGATGGGAAGCCGCTCAGAAACCGTGATGTCGACGCCGCCGAGGGCATCGATGAGGTCGGAGAAGCCCTGCATGTCAATGAGCACGAAGTATTGGATGGTGAGTCCGGTGATGCCCTGTGCGGCCTCGAGCGTGGCCTGAATGCCCGGGGAGCTGCCCTCGGCCGTGGCGTTGGGGTAGTATTCCGGACGTTTCAACTCGGCCTCGGTGAAGATGGAGTTGAGCATGCAGGCCGAGACGTCGCATCCGTCGATCGAGCCGTAGCCCTCGGGGTAGAGGGCGCCGAGGGAGGATCCGGCCGAGAACGGCGCGTTCTCGAGGTTGCGCGGCAGGCTGATGGTCGTGGCCTGGCCGGTCGTGGCGTCGATGCTGACCACGGAGATGCTGTCGGGGCGGAGGCCCTCACGGTCGGCACCGGCATCGCCGCCGAGCAGCAGAATGTTGTAACGGCCTTCGACCGGCGGTTGACTCGGGCCGGCAACGAAGACGGAGGAGAGAAACCCGCTGGCCGAAGTGGCGACGAAGGCACCGTAGCCGGCGGTGCCGCAGACCACGACCATAAGGGCGGCGGAGAACGCCGCGATGAGCGGGCGGGCACCGGGCGCGGCCTTCACCAGGTTGATCAGGCTGAGGGTGTTGACGGTGAGCACGAGCCAGGTGACCGCGTAGAACGCGAGCACTGCGGCGGCGACCCAGAGGCCGATGGTGCTCGTGAACACGGTGAGCAGCACTTCGGGCCAGAACAGATAGACGGTGCCGGCGATGATCGCCACGGCCACCAGGGTGAGGGTGGCGCCGAGGCCGAACCGACCGAGCCGACGGTTGCCGGCGAGCACCTGCGCCGAACCGGGCAGAACGAAATTGAGTACGACAAGCCACCACGCACGCGTTGTCATGATGCGTGCGGAGCCGGAATTCGGGTGCCGGATCGGGTCGGAAACACTACTCATAATCGCTCTTGGAGGTCCCGGTTCTTCTGCTCAACCAGATCTGCGAGCTGTACGGAATAGTCTTCGAGCTTCAGGCGCAGCGCGTCGTCGCTCGTGGCCAAAATCTTGATCGCGATCAGCGCGGCGTTCTTCGCTCCGCCGATCGACACTGTCGCGACCGGAACGCCAGCCGGCATCTGCACGATCGACAGCAGCGAGTCGAGGCCGTCGAGCAGCCCGAGAGGAACGGGCACGCCCACCACGGGCAGCGTGGTCATGGCGGCGAGCATGCCGGGCAGGTGCGCGGCTCCCCCGGCTCCGGCGATGATCACCTTGAGGCCGCGGGCCTGCGCGGTGCGGCCGTAGTCGAGCATCCGTTCTGGGGTGCGGTGTGCCGAGACAACCTGCACCTCGTGCGCGACCCCGAAGTCCTTCAGGGTTTGCGCCGCAGCGCTCATGACGGTGAAGTCGGAGTCGCTGCCCATGACCAGGCCGACGATAGGCTTGCTGCCGTCAGTAGGCACAGTGGATGTCTCGGTGTTATCTGGCACGCAGATGATCCTATGGCTCAGTCCTGAAAGATTTGTGCAGTGGCGCGCGCCTGATAGGCAACTTCATCGAGATCGTCGCCGCCCGCCGTCACGTGGCCCACCTTGCGGCCGGGCCTCGATGACTTGCCGTAGTTGTGCACTTTCACGAGCGGATGCTCCGCGAGAGCGCTCCCATAACGATCACCCAGCGACCCTGACGCGGGTCCGCCGAAGATGTTCACCATCACCGTCCACGGGTCCCGGGCGCCGGTCGCTCCGAGCGGCAGGTCAAGCACAGCGCGGAGGTGCTGCTCGAACTGGCTCGTGGTCGAACCCTCGATCGACCAGTGACCACTATTGTGCGGGCGCATCGCCAGCTCGTTGATGAGGAGGCGCTCATCCGTGGTCTGGAACAGCTCGACGGCGAGCACCCCGGTGACGCCGATGCCCTCGGCGACGGCAACGGCGATGTCGGTGGCGACGTCGGCGAGACGCCCCATGGACTGGGGGGCCGGCGCGATGACCTCGGCGCAGACACCTTCTTTCTGCACGGTCTCCACGACCGGCCAGACGGCGATCTCGCCGCTGGGGCGGCGGGCGACCACCTGGGCGAGCTCGCGGCTGAAGTGCACGAGCTCTTCGACCAGCAGAGCGCCGCCGTTGCCGTCCTCTGCGAGCGCCTGAAACCAGTCGTCAACGTCGTGTTCGTGACTGACGACGCGCACGCCCTTGCCGTCGTAGCCGCCGCGGGCGGTCTTCACGACGGCGCGGCCGCCGTGGTCCTGCAAAAAGTCGGCGAGGCCGGCCGCATCAGTGATGCGGGCCCAGTCCGGCACGGGCAGGCCCAGTTCGGCGAGTTTCTCGCGCATGAGCAGCTTGTCCTGCGCGTAGAGCAGGGCATCGGGGCCGGGGTGCACCCTGACGCCCTCGCGCACGAGTTCGCGCAGAATCTCCTGCGGCACATGTTCGTGATCGAAGGTGATCACGTCGACGGTCTTGGCGAAGGCGAGCACGGTGACCAGGTCGCGGTAGTCGCCCACGCGGACCGCGGCGAGCTCGGCGGACATGCCATCGGCTTCAGCGAGAACCTTGAGCTCGATGCCGAGGTTCACGGCCGCGGGGATCATCATGCGGGCCAGCTGGCCTGCGCCAATCACACCGACGGTCAAAGCCATCTGTTCACCATTTTCTATGCAAGCGTTCAGCTAAACGAACGGGAATACCCAGCCAGGCAATTTCAACACGCCGTAGACTGCGAGACTTCAATGCTTTCCTAGTGCCACTTTACCGAACGTCGGACGGACGCATGTCGATCACCCTGAAGCAGCGCCTGCTCAGCTTTCTGAGTCAGGGCCTCAAGTTCGGCGCCGTCGGTGCGCTGGGCTTCGTGGTGGACTTCACGGTGTTCAACCTGCTGCGCACCACCGTGCTGGATTCCGCCGACGTACACGCCGGCCCCATCTACGCCAAGGTCATCTCGACCGTGCTCGCCATTCTGGTGAACTGGCTCGGCAACCGCTACTGGACCTTCAGCAAAAACCGGCAGGACCACACGGCTCGCGAGGGCCTGGAGTTTCTCGCGGTGAGCCTCGTGGGCATGGGCATCGGCATCGGCTGCCTCTGGTTTAGCCACTACGTGCTCGGCTACACCAGCGTTCTCGCCGACAACATCTCGGGCAACGTCGTTGGCCTCATTCTCGGCGCGGTGTTTCGTTTCGCGCTGTACCGCTACTGGGTGTTCGCGCCGAGTCGGAGCGGGGCGCCGGTATCCGTTGGTATCGCCGTGGTCAGTACCCGCACCGGGGCTATTCGGCTAGCGGCGACCCCAGAACGCTGACTCTTCGGAGAGCGCCGACTGCTCCTGCCGGCGGGAACCCATGACCGTGCTCGCCTGCTCCATGAGGTCGTGCAGCGTGCTCTGCACGAGGTCGACGTTGGGCAAGTCTTTCAACACAAGCGGATGCTCCAGCCCCGAATTTATGAGCACCGTGCCCGAATGGAACCCGGCCTGCAGCCAGTTCTGCCGCACACTCACGTCGTAGCCGCGGCTGTGCAGCAGCTCTTGCCGGGTGCGCACGAAGAATCCGTGGCGAAAGATGATGCGGCGGGTGGTGATCGTGTAGCGCTTGGTGAGCCAGGCGGCGAGCGGCAGCAGCCAGCCGAGCAGCGCCAGCAGGATGGCACCGGCGAGCAGGGTGGCGTTCTGCCACGGCTCGGGCAGGTTGCCGAAGAAGTAGCCGGTGCCACCGGCCAGGGCGAACAAGAGCAGTGTGGGCCAGGCCAGCACCCGGGCGTGCGGGCGCAGGCGGGCAACGACCTTCTCGGGCCGGCTCTCGCGGGCGTAGCCGGAGGGTTCGGTCTCGTTGGGCTCTGTCTTCTTGGCTTTCATTACTTCTATTAATACCTCAGGTGGGTGACATCGCCGGCGGCGACAGACCGTTCTTCGCCATCGACCTGGTTGACGACGCGCAGCCTTCCCTCGGCGTCGATGCCGGTGGCGGTGCCGACCAGGTCGGTGCCGCCGGGCAGTTCCACTCGTACTGCGCTGCCGAGTGTGCCGCACAGTTCTTCGACTTGCTGATGCAGTCCGCTGTGTTGGGCGTCGCCGTTGGCCTTCAGGAAGGCCCGGTACAGCGTAGCGAGCTCGTGCAGGTAGGCGGCGAGTACCGCGTCGGGGTCGGGCGTGGTGCGGGTGACCAGCAGCAGCGAGGTGGAGGTGAGGGTGGGCAGGTCGTGCTCGTCGAGCGAGAGGTTGAGGCCGGCGCCGATGATGATGCCGCTGGCGTCGGGCAGCAGTTCGCAGAGGATTCCGCACACCTTGTAGCCGTCGATGAGCACGTCATTGGGCCATTTCAGGGTCACGTCGTGGCGGGGATCCTCGGCCTCTTTGACGCCTTCGACGGGCTTCATGCTTTTTTCCACCACGTTTTTGACGGCACGGGTCATGGCGGCGCCGGCGAGGAGCGGGAACCAGCCGAGCGTCGCCGGCGGTAACTGGGGTCGGATCAGCACCGAGATGGCCAGGGCTTTGCCGGTCGGGGCCAGCCAGACGCGACCGAGCCGGCCACGCCCCTGAGTCTGGTTGTCGGTGACGAGGGCCGAGAAATCGGGCCAGGCGGCGGCATCCGTTGTGGCCAGTTCTTTGAGCACATCGTTGGTGGAGGCGGCCTCGGACCGGTACTCGAACCGGGTGACCTCGGTGCGGCTGAGCGAAAACTCCATGGCTACTCTCTCCTTCAAACGTAACTGCGGTAATTCTGCCGAATCTGACCCCAAATGTGTTATTCCTTGCCATTTCGGCCAGGATCTCCGCAGTTATGAACGGGGCGGGCGGTAGAGGTCGCCGATTGAGCCACGATGCGGGCTGAAATGCGTGGCCAGAGGGGGAAACGACCAGTGTTGCGCTGCAAAGTTGTGGAATATCGTCAACGGAAAGCGCCCGGGGGGTGCCGGTAGAGTGAAACGGTGACTGATAAGACGCCCGCTGCGGCACCGGACCTGTATACGACGGCGGGAAAACTCGCCGACCTCAAGCTGCGCTATCACGAAGCCGTGACCGCCAGCGGGGCGACCGCCACCTCGAAGCAGCACGCCAAGGGCAAGATGACCGCCCGCGAGCGCGTCGACCTGCTGCTCGACCAGGGGTCCTTCGTGGAACTCGACGAGTTCGTGCGGCACCGCACCGTGGCCTTCGGCATGGAGAAGAAGCGGCCGTACGGCGACGCCGTCGTCACCGGAACCGGCACCATCCACGGCCGCCAGGTGGCCGTGTACTCCCAGGACTTCACCATCTTCGGCGGCTCGCTCGGCGAGGTAGCCGGCGAGAAGATCATCAAGGTGATGGACCTCGCCCTGAAGACCGGGGTGCCCATCATCGGCATTCTCGACTCCGGCGGAGCGCGCATCCAGGAGGGCGTCGTCGCCCTCGGCAAGTACGGCGAGATCTTTCGTCGCAACACGGCGGCATCCGGTGTCATTCCGCAGATCTCGATCATCTGCGGCCCGGCCGCCGGTGGCGCGGTCTACTCCCCCGCGCTGACCGACTTCGTGATCATGGTCGACAAGACCAGCCAGATGTTCGTCACCGGCCCCGACGTGATCAAGACCGTCACCGGCGAAGACGTGGGCATGGAAGAGCTCGGCGGCGCCCTCACCCACAACAAGATCTCCGGCGTCTCGCACTACCTCGCCAGCGACGAGCCCGACGCGCTCGACTTCGCCCGCACCCTGCTCAGCTACCTGCCCGACAACAACCTGGCCGAGCTACCCGTGTTCGACAGCGAGGTGGAGCTCGAAACAACGGATGCCGACCGTCGCCTCAACACGATCATCCCCGATTCGCCCAACCAGCCCTACGACGTGAAGACGGTCATCGAGCACATCGTCGACAACGGCGACTTTCTCGAGACGCAGCCGCTGTATGCACCGAACATTGTCGTGGGGTTCGCCCGGGTCGAGGGCCGCTCGATCGGCATCGTAGCCAACCAGCCCAACGCCATGGCCGGCACGCTGAACATCGAGGCCGGCGAGAAGGCCTCCCGCTTTGTGCGGTTCTGCGACGCATTCTCCATCCCGATTCTCACCCTCGTGGACGTGCCCGGCTTTCTGCCCGGTACCGACCAGGAATGGACCGGCATCATCCGTCGCGGGGCGAAACTGCTCTACGCCTACGCGGAGGCCACCGTGCCGCTGGTCACCGTCATCCTGCGCAAGGCCTACGGCGGCGCGTACATCGTGATGGGTTCCAAGCAGCTTGGAGCCGACACCAACCTGGCCTGGCCGACCGCGGAGATCGCCGTCATGGGCGGCCAGGGTGCCGTGAACATTCTCTATCGCGCCGAGATCAAGGCGGCCGAGCAGGCCGGCGAAGACGTCGCCGCCGTGCGCACCCGCCTGGCCAACGAGTACACCTACAACGTGGCGAGCCCGTTTCTGGCCGCTGAGCGCGGGGAACTCGACGGCATCATTGAGCCGGCCGCAACCCGGGTATCGGTCATCAAGGCGCTGCGCGCGCTGCGCACCAAGCGGGCCACCCTGCCTGCCAAGAAGCACGGGAATATTCCGCTCTAATGCCATCTTCGAAGCCGTCAGAGTTCGACCCGTCAGAGCTGGTTTTCGTGACCACGCGTGTGAGTGATGTCGAGGTGTCGGCGGTGAGCGCCGTCATCCGTGGCCTGTTGCAGGAAGAGTCCGACGAGCGTCGGGCCGCGCCGGAACTGGGCCAGAGCGCCTGGCAGCAGAACCAGCGTGCCATTCGGAAGCCCGTGTACCCCGGCGCCGGTCGCTGGCGCGGCTTCACCGGCTGACTCCCCCCGCCTCTCGCCCGTGTCTACTGCGGACGGGGCCCAGGTTATAAACTGGGCCCCGTCCCGAAATGCGGGGGCGCAACTACCGGTCGGTCTGTCCTCCTAAATGCCGACTGTGCGGGCAGCGGGGATAGTACAGACTAAAGGTGCTCGGTGACGCTCCTGGAGTTTCACCACCAATCATTCGCTGACTAGGGTAAGCGAGCGAATGTGTTGGGGGCGAGAACGGATGCCATTCGGGTTGGCGTCCTTTCTCGAATAGTCGTTAGGGGATCAGCTTCGGCTGATCCCCTTTCGCGTTCCCACCAGCGGATGGTCCGTCACGCCGCCTACTTCGCCGCCCGTCAAGCACCCCGGCACGCGGCACAGATCGCCGGCCGGCACGCGGCCAGTCACGCCCCCGTCAGACCACGGCAGTCGCTGCCCGCCGAGGGATCTCCATCCACAGGTCGACTTCTTCTTCGCCGGATAAGTCCGGTCCGAGGGCGCTCACGGCCGGGTCGGGGCTGTTCAGGCCCACCACGGTCACCGCGATGGTCGCGCTGTCGGCCGACGTGCGGGCGATGATCTTATCCGCGTTCGTGCGGCCGATGGCCGTCGCGAGGGCGTTGAGCACGATCTCGAGCTCAGATCCGTTGAGGTCGTCGATCCCGCCTTCATCGAGCAGGGTGACGCTCGCACCCCGCCGCCGGGCGGCCATGACCTGCTCGCGCACGGCGTGGTTCAGCAGACGCCGCCCGCGGATTTCGTCCCGAATTGCCGCTTCGAGCAGCCGGCACTCCTGGCGGTCGGCCTCGCTCAGATCGCCGTCGCTCTCGCTGATGCGGCGCAGCATGGGCATGGCCAGGCGCATGGTCTGGGTCAGCCGAACCTGGCGCTCGTAGAGGTGAGCCTCCTGGGCGGCATGCCATCCGCTCGCCTCACGCTCGGCCCGCGCATACTGGCGCGCATCCCGGCTGGCCTTCACGAGGGCTCGAGAGAGCAGCCCGGCAGCGACAACCCAGACCACGCTGCCAATGACGCCCATGTGCCCCAGCTCGCCGACGCCGGCCCAGATGACGCTGTGCACGACGAGCGCGCCGACGCCCAGCAGGGCCAGCTGCGGGCGCTTGCGGGTGGCGGTGATCGTCATCAAGGTGCCGACCGCGGCGACGTACCAGGTGGCGTACCCCAGCCTGCCGGAGGACCCGTCGAGCTGGCTGCCCACGATCAGCGGAATCGCCACCGAGACGCCCACATTGAACAGGGCCAGCGGCAGCGACATGCGCATCGGGCTGGAGGGCCAGAGGCTCGCAACCGTCGCCACGAGATACAGGCCCATGGCAGCGAAAATCGGCGCTGCCGAATGCGGTGTGTCGAGCGAATATACGCCGAGCAACACGTGGTAGCCAGAGAAGAAGGCCGCCACGATGAGGGTCAGGGCACGGGAGACAACGACGACGCCGGTCATCATTGTCCACCCGCGTCGCGCCCGGACAGCGCGCCCTTCGCCTCGGCTGACTGGACGGCGATCGGCTCGCCCGCCTCATCGGGCCGCGGCCAGGTGATGGTGATGGTCGTGCCCTGGCCGAGGCTCGTGCGCAGCACGGCAACACCGCCGACTGCGGCAATCCGGTCATGAATCGACACCCGCAAGCCCAGGCGGGCGCTAGCGACGGCGGACACGTCGAAGCCGCGGCCGGTGTCGCTGATCTCGATGGTGCATCCGCTCTGGTCGTTACCGCCCACCGTGACGCTGCGCGATTGTGCGGGACCCGCGTGCTGCACGCTGTTGACCATGGCCTGCACGCTGGCCGAATAGAGGGCTTCGGCGGCATTCTCCGGAATGCTGAGGCCATCCACGCAGAGCTCGGTCACGGTGAACACGCCCGTCGCGGTCGCGGCGGTGCGGATGCGCGCGACCAACTTACTGACGGCGACGGACGCATCGTCGAGATTGCGCTCTCCGTTGGCTTCCTGCAAGCGGATGATGGCGCTGCGAGCCATGGCGGCGGCCAGTTCCGCGCCCCTGGCATTGCGCACGCCCGCCGCAGAGAGCAGGGTCGCGAGCACACTGTCGTGCACGATGGAATCAACCTCGACCCGTTCCACCTCGGTGGCGTGATGGCGCACCGCCACGGAGTACTTCGCGAGCGCATTGGACTGGGCGGAATCGACCTTGGCCGTGGCCTCGCGCAGAACGTAGATGATGATGAGCACGGTGCCGCCGAGCAACATGGCATAGAACGTGTCAAGCACGGCAAGCAGGGTCTCGGCCTCACCGCCGGACGGCAGCACCCGCACGAGTCCGAAGGCGACCGGGGTGATCACGGTGTAGGCGACGGCCCAGAACAACGGCAGGGCGATGGCCGCGCACGAGGTAGCAACGCTGCAGAGATACCACAGCCAGGGCTTGTTCTCGAGTACAGCCGTGGGATCGATCATGAGCATGGGCCACACGAAAAGTGCGGCGAGGTAGACAGCGGCCACTGCGGCCGCGGCCGTTCGGATGCCCTGCCGGATCAGCGTCGCAACGACGAAGATCACAATCGTCAGCGCCAGAAGGATCGCAATCGGCACGCCCGCCGCGGCTTTGCGGCTCTCCAGTTGCTCGAGCATAAGTGGCACGGACTGCAGGGCAAAGATCACCGCGACGGCGGCCACCGATCGCGACAGCACGATTTCGATCTGGGCCTGGCTGATCGGGTTGCGCGGCTGCCGGGCGCGGCCAAACAGGCTGCCGTCGGTCTCGAATGCGTCGTCACCGACGGCCGTGAATGGCTGCGTTGCCGTGGAGGCCAGGGTGCCCTGGCGGTTGCGGTCGCCCTGGCGGGCGGCCCGTTTAGACACCGCGGTCAGCTTCGGTGGCGTCGAGCCCGGGCAGGATTCCGTCTTCGACGGCGCGGCGCAGCAGGTCGACCTTGGTCGGCGCAGGGCGACCGACCTCGACGTACTTCACGCGAATGCGATCGAGGTATTCGCGGGCGGTGGAGTGCGCGATCCCCAACTGCATGGCCACCATCTTCAGCGGCAGGCCCGAAGCGTAGAGGTGCAGCACGTCGCGTTCGCGGCGGCCGAGCTGCGCCTTGGCGAAGTCCCGGTCGGCGTCGATGGCGGTGGCCCACTCGAGGTTGTTGAGCACGTCGCCGCGGGCAACGGATGCGACGGCCGCCATGACCGTGGTGGTCGGCGACGACTTGGGGATGACTCCGGCCGCGCCGGCAGCGAGGGCTTCCCGCACCGAGGCGACCCGGTCGGCGATGCTGTGCACGAGCACGGCGGAGCCGGTGGTTTGCACGAGGTGCACGTTGTCGGTGACGAGCGACCCGTCACCGAGCGAAAGATCGAGCACGATCACGTCGCACTTGCGGCCGGCCAGGCCGGCGACGAGCGCCTGCGCGGTTGCTGCCGCGAACAAAACTTCGTAGCCGGCGTTCTCGCAGGCGGCTTGTAAGCCCAGTCGTACCGACTCGTGGTCGTCGACAATACCGACGCGAACGGGCGCGTCGGTGGGGGTGGTTGGTGCGGGATCTGCTGCTGTGTTGCTCACGTAGGGCTGCCTTCGGGTTGTTTGGGTACAACGATAGCTATTTGCAGAGCAGCGCGACGGCTTCGACGTGGTGGGTGTTGGGGAACAGGTCGAAGGCGCGCAGGGACTTCAGCTGGTAACCCTGCTTCGCAAACAGGGCCACGTCACGGGCCAGAGCCACCGGGTCGCAGGCCACGTAGACGATTTGTTGCGGTGCAATGGCGACGAGCTGGTCAACGACGGCCTTGCCCGCTCCGGAGCGTGGCGGGTCGAGCACCACCGTGGCGGCGGCGAGACGGGCGCGTTCGGCGGCATCCGCTTCGCGCAAGAGGCGCTGCAGAAAGCGGTCGACGCGGTCGGCCTCGGCGGTGGCACCGGCCCATTCCTTGAGGTTGCGGGCGGCGAACGCGACAGCTTCGGGGTCGCTTTCGACCGAGGTGATGCGGGTCGTCGGGCCGAATTTATCGCCGACGGCCGCGGCGAGCAGTCCGACACCACCATAGAGGTCGAGGTTGGAGGCGCGCGGGTCGAACGACGACGGATCGATAATGTTCTGCACCGCGTGGAACAGCGTATCGGCGGCCATGGAGTGTACCTGCCAGAATCCGGAGCGGTCCAGCTCGAATTCACGGTCGGCGACGACCTCGTGAATGAGACCGTGCGGCACCCGCTTGGGCTTGCCGTTGCTGTCCTTGGCCGAGACCAGCACCTGCACGTCGCCCTTGCTCGGCGCGACCAGGTCCACTTGAGCCGCGTTGTGAAACAGGGTGTCGAGCGGGGCGCGCAGTTCGAGCTCGTGTTCGGCGAGCGGCAGGTCGTCGACCGGAATCACCCGGTGGCTGCGGGCGGCGTACGGGCCGATGGTTCCGTCGGCGGCCACGTGCAGGCTGACCCGGGTGCGCCATCCGGTGCCGTCCATCGCGTCGCCGGGGCTGGCCTTGACGCTGACCGCGACCGGCTCGACCACGACGTCGGTGGCGAGTCCGGCCATGCGCTGCAGGGCGTCGGCGAGTACCTGGCGTTTGAGTTCGCGCTGGAAGCCGAGTTCGATGTGGCCGAACTCGGCGCCGCCGGCCCGATTTTCGGGGGCGCGGTCAATGGATGCCGCACTCCAGATATGCGGCTGCCGTTCGGGGACAGCGTCGATGACGGCGACGGTTTCGGCCCGCCAGAAACTCTTGTGGTTGGCCTCGGTGAGACGGGCCCGCACCCGTTCGCCGGGCAGGGTGTCGCTGACGAAGATGACGCGGCCCTCGTGACGGGCGATGAAGATTCCGCCGTGGGCGACGTTGGTGATGTTCAGTTCAAGCTCGTCGCCGACACTGGCTGACAATGTCGGCTCGGAGGCCTGGGGCTGGTGACTCGTGTTGCTCATCTAACGATGATCCCACACCGCTTGCCGGGCTGCGGGTTGCCGCCTGCTTAAATGGATGCTTACGCCCCGTTTGAAAAGGATCACCATGCGCCTCTATCTGGCTTCCACCTCTCCGGCTCGCCTGGCCCTGCTGCGCGCGGCCGGCATCGAACCGGTGCTGATCAACCCCGAGGTGGACGAGGCTCGGCTCGTCGCCGAGACTGAAGCCGCTGTGGGCTCGGCGCTCGAGCCGCGAGTACTCGTGGAGCTGCTGGCGCGCGCGAAAGCGGAGGCAGCGGCATCCGCTCGGCTGGACGAACCGCGCACCGGCCTGCTGCTCGGCGGCGACTCGGTCTTCGTGCTCGACGGCGTCATCTACGGCAAGCCACACACAGCGGATGCTGCCCGCGAGCGGTGGGAGCGCCAGCGCGGCCGCACCGGCACGCTGTATTCCGGGCACTGGCTGATCGAGGTCGCTGATGGCCGGCCCGGGCGGGCGATCGGCGCGGTCGCGGTGGCCGAGGTGACCTTCGCCGACGACCTCGACGACGCCGAGCTCGACGCCTATATCGCCACCGGGGAGCCATTGTTCGTGGCGGGGGCCTTCACGATCGACAGTCTCGGTGCTCCCTTTATTACGAGCATCGTCGGGGATCCGTCGACCGTGGTGGGGCTGTCGCTACCGACGCTGCGGCGGCTGGTGCGCGCCCTCGGACACGAGTGGCCGACCCTGTGGAATCGCCCCGGAGCACTGTAGTTGTAGGCATCCGCAAGAATCTGCCGGGTCTTTTTGTGGGACAGAACCAAAAGGGATGCGGCGGCGGGCAATAGGCTAAGTGATTGTGTCACTCATAACGAAGGTCCTCATCGCCAACCGAGGCGAGATCGCCGTTCGGGTCATCCGTGCCGCGAAAGACAGTGGAATTCTCTCTGTCGCCGTCTACGCCGACCAGGATCGCGACGCTCTGCACGCCCGTCTCGCCGACGAGGCGTACGGTCTCGACGGCACCACCGGCGCCGAAACTTACCTGGTCATCGACAAGATTCTGTCGATCGCCCGCCGGAGCGGCGCTGACGCCGTGCACCCCGGCTACGGCTTTCTGGCCGAGAACGCCGACTTCGCCCGCGCCGTGATCGGCGCTGGCCTCATTTGGATCGGGCCGTCGCCCGAGGCCATCGAGCAGCTCGGCGACAAGGTCTCGGCCCGTAAGATCGCCGAAAAGGTCAATGCACCGATGGCGCCCGGCACCCTGAACCCGTGCAGCGATGCCGCCGAGGTGCTCGCCTTCGTCGACGTGCACGGCCTGCCCGTCGCGATCAAGGCTGCCTTCGGTGGCGGCGGCCGCGGCCTCAAGGTGGCCCGCACCCGCGACGAGGTTGCCGAAATGTTCGACTCCGCCACTCGGGAGGCCATTACAGCCTTCGGTCGCGGCGAATGCTTCGTCGAGAAGTATCTCGACTCCCCCCGCCACGTCGAAACCCAGTGCCTCGCCGACATGCACGGCAACGTCGTCGTCGTGTCGACCCGCGACTGCTCGTTGCAGCGCCGGCACCAGAAGCTCGTCGAAGAGGCGCCGGCACCGTTTCTCACCGAAGCGCAAACGACCGAGATGTACCGCGCGTCCAAGGCAATTCTGAAAGAGGTCGGCTACCTCGGCGCCGGAACCTGCGAGTTTCTGATCGGCCAGGACGGCACCGTCTCGTTCCTCGAGGTCAACACCCGCCTGCAGGTCGAGCACACCGTCTCCGAAGAGGTCACCGGCATCGACCTGGTACGTGAGCAGTTCCGCCTCGCCGAGGGCGGCGAACTGACCTACGGCGACCCGGTCGCATCCGCTCACTCCTTTGAATTTCGCATCAACGGAGAGGATGCCGGCCGCGGCTTTCTGCCTGCCCCCGGCCCGGTACACGTCTTCAAGCCCGCCGGCGGCCCCGGCGTGCGTGTCGACACCGGCGTGCAGTCGGGCGATGTAATTAGCGGATCGTTCGACTCGCTCATCGCCAAGCTCGTCGTCACCGGCGCAACCCGTGAACAAGCGCTCGAGCGTTCGCGCCGTGCCCTCGACGAGTTCGAGGTGGCCGGCCTGCCCACCGTGCTGCCCTTTCACCGCAAGGTCGTGCGCGACCCGGCCTTCGCGCCGACCGACGGCAAGCCCTTCACGGTCTTCACCCGTTGGATCGAGACCGAGTTCGAGAACGACATCGAACCGTGGAGCGGCAGCATGGAAGACGCCCCGGGCGAGCAGAAGCGCCACAGTATCGTCGTGGAGGTGGGGGGACGCCGCATCGAGGTGACGTTGCCCACCCGTCTGCTTCCCGGCGGCGCGAGCGCCCGTTCGGTGGGACCAGCACCGAAGCGTCGTAGCGGCCTGCACTCCGTCGACACCGCCACCGGAGACGCCATCAAGGCGCCGATGCAGGCGACCATCGTGAAGCTCCTCGTCGCCGAGGGCGACCTGGTCGTCAAGGGCGACCTGCTGCTCGTGCTCGAAGCCATGAAGATGGAGCAGCCCCTCGTCGCGCACCGCGACGGCACCGTGGGCAACGTCGCCGCCGTCGTCGGCGAGACGGTCTCTTCCGGCTCGGTGCTGCTGACTGTCTCCGACGCCGCCTAGCCTTCAGCCCTCGCGCCTCGTTTTCGAGCAGGCGCGGGGATTGAGGAACTAGAGGACTACGTGCATCGCTCGCGCAGCATCCGTTATGGAGCCGGTCAGGGAGGGGTAGACGGGGAAGGTTCGCGCAACCTCGTCGACGGTGAGGCGGTGCTCGACGGCGAGGGCGAGCGGGAAGATGAGCTCGCTGGCCTTGGGGGCAACGATGACGCCGCCGATGACCGTGCCGCTGCCGGTGCGGGCGAAGAGCTTGACGAAGCCGTCCTTGATTCCCATCATTTTGGCGCGCGGGTTTTGCGACAGGGGCAACTTGTAGATCTCGCCCTGGGCGAGTCCGTCTTCAATCTGCTTCTGGGTGTAGCCGACGGTCGCGATCTCGGGCTGCGTGAAGATGTTGGCGGCCACGTTGCGAATCTCGATCGGGTTGACGGTGTCCCCCATGGCGTGGAAGACGGCGGTGCGGCCCATCATCGACGCAACGGATGCCAGCGGAATCTCGGTCGTGCAGTCCCCGGCCGCGTAGATGTTCGGAATCGAGGTTCGGGCGACGCGGTTGACCTGGATGTGACCGGAGTCGGTGATCTGCACGCCGGCCTGCTCGAGCCCGATGTTAGCGGTGTTCGGAATGGAGCCGACGGCGATGAGGCAGTGGCTGCCCTCGACCGTGCGTCCGTCTTCGAGGGTGGCGATGACACCGGTCTTGGTGCGTTCCACCGAGGAGGCCCGCGACTTGGACAGCACCGTCATGCCGTTGCGCTTGAAGACGTTTTCGATGACGTTGGCGGCGTCGGCGTCTTCACCGGGCAGAACCTGGTCGCGGCTGGAGATGAGGGTGACCTTGGCGCCGAGGGCACGATAGGCGGAGGCGAACTCGGCGCCGGTGACGCCCGATCCGACCACGATCAGGTGCTCGGGGATGGCCTTGAGGTTGTAGAGCTGGGTCCAGGTGAGGATGCGCTCCCCGTCGGGAAGTGCGGAGGACAGCACGCGGGGGCTCGCCCCGACCGAGACCACGAGGGTGTCGGCGTCGATGCGGTCGAAGTCGGTGGCGGTCGAGTCGCCGGAGGTCGCGACGATGATTCCGGTGGTGCCGTCCAGGCGTCCGTGGCCCTGTACGTAGCGCACGCCGGCGCGAATGAGCGTGGCCTTCATATCTTCGGACTGCTGGCGGGCGAGGGCGAGCAGGCGCTTGTTGACGGCGGCCAGGTTGATGGCCACTTCCGGGCGCAGGGGCTTGCCGGTTTCTCCGCGCACGAAGAACTGCACGCCGAGGTCGGTGGCCTCGCCGATCGAGTTCGAGGCCTCGGCCGTGGCGATGAGGGATTTGGAGGGGACGACATCCGTTATCACGGCGGAACCGCCGACACCGACGCTTTCAATGAGGGTGACGTCAGCACCCTGTTGTGCTCCGGCGATGGCCGCTTCGTATCCGCCGGGCCCACCGCCCAGTACTGCGATGCGCTGCTTGCGTTCGAACTCATAGGCCATGTACTCCATTCTCTCAAGGCGCCGAGCCCCCACAAAACCGCTTCGCCGCCCGCGGAGCCCGGTTTGTCCCTCGAAAAGGGCGAAAACACGCCGAATGACCGTTTCGACGGCCGTTCGGCGCGCCGATGAGCAGAATTCGCGCAGAATCTCCGTGCTCAAGGTGGGGGTTCTAGAGTAGTGAAATGTTCACGAACGAGATCAACCCGTTAGACCTGCCCGAAACAGATCCGTTTGAGGCAGCACGTTCGGCCGCTGCGGAGATCGCCGGCATCACGGGAGTGCCCCGGCACGACATCGCTCTCACCCTCGGCAGCGGCTGGGCCAAGGCCGCCGACCTGATCGGCGAGACCACGCACACCGTGGCCGCCGCAGATATCACCGGGTTCAGCGCTCCAGCGCTGGTCGGCCACGCCGGCACGTTGCGCTCAATCCTGCTTCCCGGAGGCAAGCGCGCGCTCGTGATCGGCGCCCGCACGCACTACTACGAGGGCCACGGCGTGCGCCGGGTTGTGCACAGTGTGCGCACGGCGGCGGCGACCGGTGCGACAACGATGATTTTGACCAACGGGGCCGGCGGCATCCGTGAATCGTGGAAGCCCGGAACCCCGGTACTGATCAGCGACCACATCAACCTGACTGCCGATTCCCCGATCGAGGGCGCGAACTTCGTCGACCTGACCGACCTGTATTCGAAGCGACTGCGCGATCTCGCGCGCGGCATCGACCCAACCCTCGACGAGGGCGTGTACTGCCAGTTTCGCGGGCCGCACTACGAGACGCCCGCCGAGGTACAGATGGCCAAGGCCATCGGTGGCCACATCGTGGGCATGTCGACCGCGCTCGAGGCCATCGCGGCCCGGCAGGCCGGCATGGAGGTTCTCGGGCTCTCGCTCATCACCAACCTCGCCGCCGGCATTCAGAAGACCCCGCTCAGTCACGGCGAAGTGATCGAGGCCGGCGCGCTGGCCGAACCCGTGATCAGCGCGCTCCTCGCCCGGATCGTGGCCGCGCTGTGACCGGCAGCGAGCGTGCCGATTCCGAAAACGACGCCCCGACGGTTTCGCGCAGCGGCGGTCGCCATTCCGGCCCGCCAGCGGATGCCGCGCCGCACGTCACCGATGCCGACGCGGCCGACGAAGTGCACACCCCGACCCGCGCCCTGCCGATCGTGCAGGACGGCGACGATGCCGGATCCGAGCCCACCGTCGCCATTCAGACCATCGTGCACGACAGCGACGATGCCGGCTCAGAACCGACCGTTGCCATCCAGACGATGAGCCCCGATGGCACGGCAAACGACGATGTCGACGACCTCGCAACGGCTCCGGTCGCGCACGAGACACCGGAGACTCCGAGCGACCGTACAGCGACGCTGCTGCAGGCGGCCAGGTCCTGGCTGAATCAGGATCCCGATCCGGAGACGCAGGCGCAGCTGCGCGCTCTCATCAATGCCGTCGACGATGGCGACACGGTGGCCCTGTCGAACCTACACTCGCGCTTTGACACCCGCCTTGCCTTTGGCACGGCCGGGCTCCGCGGCGAAATTTCCGCCGGACCGAACCGCATGAACCGCGTGCTCGTCTCGCAGGCCGCGGCCGGCCTCGCCACCTACCTGCGCCGGCACGCAGCGCCCGGCGTGACGCCATCGGTGGTCATCGGCTACGACGGACGCAAGAACTCGCACGTCTTCGCGACCGACACGGCGGCGCTGATGGCGGGCGCGGGGGTGCGCGCCATCCTCTTGCCGCGTCTGCTGCCGACGCCCGTTCTCGCGTTCGCGGTGCGGCACTTCGACGCGAGCTGCGGTGTGATGGTGACCGCGTCGCACAACCCGCCCAATGACAATGGCTACAAGGTGTATCTGGGCGGCGCGAACAACGGTGCGCAGATCGTCTCCCCCGATGACAAGGCGATCTCGGACGAGATTCTGCGCGTCGCCGCCGACGAGCACGTCTTGAAGCTTCCGCGCGGGGCGTATGAGACGGCCGAGGAAGACGTCGTGCTCGCCTACATCGCGGCGACAGCCGGCATCGCGCACACGCCGCGCGCGCAGGTGAACGCGGTGTACACCGCTATGCACGGGGTCGGCTGGGATACCACCCGCCGCGTGCTCGTCAAGGCCGGCTTCGACCTGCCGACCCTGGTCGATGCGCAGATAGCCCCGGACGCCGCCTTTCCGACCGTCGCATTTCCGAACCCGGAAGAGCCCGGCGCCATGAATCTCGCCTACGAGACCGCCCGCGAGGTGAGCGCCGAGCTGATCATCGCCAACGATCCGGATGCGGACCGCCTCGCCGTGGCCATCCCCGATCTGTCCAGCGCGAGCGGCTACCGCCGGCTGAGCGGCAACGAGGTTGGCGCAATTCTCGGCTGGCGGGCCGCTGCGCTGGCTGGTTCTGACCCTGACGCTGTTATCACTGAGGAGACCGGCGCACTCGCGTGTTCCATCGTGTCGTCTCCCGCCCTGCACGCGGTAGCGGATACCTACGGCCTGCGTTTCGTAGAAACCCTCACCGGATTCAAGTGGGTATCGCGGGTGCCTAACCTGGTCTACGGGTTCGAAGAGGCGCTCGGTTACCTGGTCAACCCGGAGACCGTGCGCGACAAGGACGGCATCTCCGCCGCGGTCGCACTGCTCTCGCTGGTGAGCGACCTCAAGTCGGAGGGGACCACTCTCGCCGGCTACCTCGAGCTGTTCAGCGAGAAGTTCGGACACTTCGCGTCGGGTCAGATCTCGGTGCGGGTGTCCGAACTGTCCACGATCGCGCTCGTGATGACGCGTCTGCGGGAGTCCCCGCCGACCCACGTCGGGCGCATTCGGGTCGACGAGATCGACGACTTTCGCTGGGGGTTGGGCGACCTTCCCCCGAGTGACGTGTTGCGCATCCGTTTGACGGACGGGTCGCGCGTCATGGTGCGCCCGAGCGGAACCGAACCGAAACTCAAGGTGTACATCGACACCCGCAGCACGGTCGGCACGCTGGTCGAGCGGCGCGCTGCGGCGCAGGCGGCGCTCGATGAGCTCGATCGGGGCATGCGAGCGCTGATCGCGTAGGTGGTGCGGCTGGGCGCAGCGAGAGCGGCATCGTGTCGGTCGGGCTAAACGCCATGGAGTTGGACAGCGAGAAGTACACGTAGTCGAAGTACGACGCGACCCAGCCGATGCGCCGCGAGGAGCGGGCCGCGACCTCGTCGATGGCGTCGTGGTCATCGTCCTGCGGAAAGTGAAAGTCGGCTGGGCGTCAAGACTCACGGTTCGGCGACTGCAACCGGCTGAAACTCACGGTTCGGCGAGCGGATGCCGCGGCGCGGCCCGCTCGCGCTGGCTGGCATCCATTGTGCGGCGCTCACTGAGTGGGCGGCAGCACGCGGGTGCCGGGCCCACCTTCGGGAACCGGGCCCAGGTGCAGGGAACCGGAAACAGAACCCAAGTCTATCGTGGTCCCAGTTTCCGGGACCGGGCCCGGAAAGCGGTAGTGACGGGGCATGTGGTCGCCGGGCCCACCTTATAGCCCAGGGCCCAGCTTATAAACTGGGCCCGTGGACGGGGCCCGGGCCCCGTCCGAAAACGCGGGCACCGGACGCTACCCGGACCCCGACCACACCGCGGACACCATCTGCAAGGCGGGCACCGAACGCTACCCGCGTAGGCACAAAGCGGGGGCTAGGAGCCCAGGGCGACCTCTAGCTTGGCGACGAGTTCGTCGACGTCGAAGTAGTTGTTGATGACGATGACGTCGGCGTTGGTCTTGCCGATCGCGTCGACGAGTTCCGACGAGGTCAGGATGACCTGGGCGTCGGCGGCGGCGGCGCGCACACCGGCGACATCCGTGGCCTGCACATGCGCGTCGATGTCGAGGCGTTCGAGGGCGCGCTCGGCGTTGACCTTGAGGATGGCCGAAGTGCCCAGGCCGATTCCGCACATCACGACGATCTTCATGATCGACCGAACACGCTCTGCACGAACTCGGCGGTGGTCGCGCCGGCCAGCGCCGAAATCACCTTCGGGTCGTTGAACACGTTGGCGAGTTCGGCGACGAACTGTAGGTGGTCGTCGGCGCCGGTCACGGCCAGGCCGACGATCACGCTGACCGGGTCGTTGTGCGGGTGCCCGAAGGCGACCGGCTCGGCCAGGGTGACGACGCACAGTCCGTCGGTGAGAACATCCGCTCCGGGACGGGCATGCGCGAGCGCCAGGCCCGGCGCGATCACGATATACGCGCCGAATTCGCGAATCACCGCGATCATGCGCTCGGTATAAGCGGATGTCGCGGCGCCGGAACGCACGAGGGCGTCACCGGCCGCCGTGATGGCGGCCGGCCAGTCGTCAGCGTGCGCGCCGATGGTGATGGCGTTTAGCGGGAGGTGCGGGAGAGGCATGATTTCTTTCGGGTAAACGGGTGGTGCGGGTGAGCCGGGTCGTGGAGGTGCCGGCTCGGGCGGCCGGTCTCAGGCGTCGCCGAAGCCGGCTTCGATGGCTTCGACGAGCTCTTCGCGGTCTTCCAGCGGCAGGAAGGCGGCGTGGGCCGCGTTGAGCTGGAAGGTCTCGAGGTCGCCGAGGTCGTAACCGAAGGCATCCGAGAGCAGGGCGAGCTCCTGGGTGAGGGTCGTGTCGCTCATCAGACGGTTGTCGGTGTTGACGGTGACCTTGAAGCCGAGCTGGTAGAGCAGGTCGAACGGGTGGTCGAACAGTTCCTCGCCCCAGGCGGCGACCGCTCCGGTCTGCAGGTTCGAGGAGGGGCTCAGTTCGAGCGTGATCTCGCGGTCGCGCACCCACTGGGCCACCGGGCCGAGGGTGACGAAGGTGTTGTCGTCGTCCTGACGTTCAATCGTGACGTCTTCGGCCAGGCGCACGCCGTGGCCGAGGCGGAGGGCGCGGCCGTCGAACAGTGCGCCGCGGATGCTGTCGAGTCCGTCGGCCTCGCCGGCGTGCACGGTGACCGGCATGAATTCGCGGGCCAGCAGGTCGAAGGCTGCCCGGTGGTTTCCGGCCGGGAAGCCGGCTTCGGCACCGGCAATGTCGAACCCGACTACGCCGTCGAACCGGTAGCGCACGGCGAGTTCGGCGATCTCGAGGCCGCGGTTCGCGTGGCGCATGGCGGTGATGAGCTGGCCGATGCGGATGCTGCGGCCGGACTGCTCGACGTTCTCGATGCCTGCTTCGATACCGTCCTGCACGGCTTCGACGACCTCGTTGAGGGTGAGTCCGCGGGCCAGGTGCTGCTCGGGAGCCCAGCGGATCTCGCCGTAGATGACTCCGTCGTCGGCGAGGTCCTCAACGAATTCGCGGGCGACGCGGCTGAGGCCCTCGCGGGTCTGCATTACGGCCGTCGTGACGTCGAAGGTCTTCAGGTATTCCACGAGCGAGCCGGCGTTGGACTGGTCGGAGAACCATTCGCCCAGGGCGTCAGCATCCGTTGTGGGAAGCACGAATCCGATGGAGTCGGCCAGCTCGATGATGGACTGCGGGCGCAGGCCGCCGTCGAGGTGGTCGTGCAGGGAGACCTTGGGCAGGGTGTTGATGCTCGTGCCGCCGCCGGGCATGAGGAATTCCTCGATCAAAGTCATACGAACAAGCTCCTCGGTACGGGGGCGGATGTGAACTACAACCGCGCGCCCAGCTTATCGGAGGCGCTCTGGACGGACCATGAGAAATACGGTGAGCGGATGCCGCGCCTCCCGTCGCTTTGGTCGCCCGTCCTCGCTGCGTCTTGCACACTGCACCGGGCCCGGAAAGCGCACGACCACGTACCCTGAGCTGTGCCCACCAAAATCATTCTCGACTGCGACCCCGGCCACGACGACGCCATCGCGTTGCTGCTCGCGCACGGCAATCCGAACATCGACCTCGTCGCCGTGACCACCGTGATGGGCAACCAGACCCTCGCCAAGGTCACCCGAAACGCTCTCTCGGTGGCCCGCGTGGCCGGCATCACCGGGGTTCCGTTCGCCGCCGGATGCCCGCGCCCGCTGGTTCGGCAGATTGAGACGGCGCCGTCGATTCACGGCGAGTCCGGCCTCGACGGCCCGGTGCTGCCCGAACCCACGCTCGAGCTCGACGGCCGGCACGCCGTCGACCTCATCATCGACACGATCATGGCGCACGAGCCGGGTGAGATCACCCTCGTGCCGACCGGCGCGCTGACCAACATCGCCCTCGCCGCCCGCAAGGAGCCGCGCATCGTCGAGCGGGTCAAACAGGTCGTGCTGATGGGCGGCGGTTACCACGTGGGCAACTGGTCGGCCACGGCCGAGTTCAACATCGTCATCGATCCCGAAGCCGCCCACATCGTCTTCAACGAGAAGTGGCCGTTGACCATGATCGGGCTCGATCTGACCCACCAGGCTCTCGCCACCCCCGATATCGTTGCCCGCATCGCGGCCGTCGGCACGGCGCCGGCCCGGTTCGTCGGCGATCTGCTGGCCTTCTTCGCCGAGACCTACAAGGATGCCCAGGGTTTCGACTATCCGCCGGTGCACGACCCGTGCGCGGTCGCCTACGTGATCGATCCGAGTGTGATCACCGTGCGGAAGGCTCCGCTCGACGTGGAACTGGCCGGCACCCTCACCCTCGGCATGACCGTAGCGGACTTTCGCGCGCCGGCCCCATCGGATTGCACCACGCAGGTGGCCGTCGACCTGGACCACGAGAAGTTTTGGGCGCTCATCGTCGACGCCCTCGAACGCATCGGCGACCCGCCGCAGGGCTGAGCGCTCCGGCCTGCAGGGCGCCGGCAAGACGGACGGGGCCCGGGCCTTGGGGCATTGTCTCGGAGCGAAATCGCAGCCGCGGAGCAGCCGCGGAGCAGTCGCAGACCGGCCATTGCGCACCCGTGAATGTGCCCGGCACACCGGCAGCCGCGTGACTTCCCCCGCCCGAACGGGTTCAATAGAGCACCACGACAACGGGAGCCTCATGACGAAGACCAGCACCAAGACCCTCCCCGACATTCAGGTTCCCGACCTGCGCGGCAAGCTCGCCGTCGTCACCGGCGCCAACAGCGGACTCGGCTTCGGACTCACCGGCCGCCTCGCCCGGGCCGGCGCCGATGTCATCCTGGCCGTGCGCAACGAGGAGAAGGGCGCCGCGGCGGTCAAGCTCCTGAATGAGCAGAACCCCGGCGCGACCCTCAGCATCCGTCATCTGGATCTCGCGTCGCTGTCGAGCGTCGCCGGATTCGGCGAGGAACTCACTAAGGAGGGCCGCCCGATCGACATCCTGCTCAACAACGCCGGCCTCATGATGCCGCCCGTGCGCGACGAGACCGAAGACGGGTTCGAGCTGCAGTTCGGCACCAACCACCTTGGCCACTTCGCGCTCACCGCCCACCTGCTTCCGCTGTTGCGCGCCGCCGGAACGAGCCGGGTCGTGAGCCTCTCAAGCCTGATCGCCCGCACCGGCCGCCTCGATTTCACCGACCTGCAGAGCCTGCGCTACCGCCCGCACCGCGCCTACGCTCTCTCCAAACTGGCCACGCTCATGTTCGCCCGGGAACTCAACCGGCGCAGCATTATCGGCGGCTGGGGCGTGCGCAGCGTCGCCGCGCACCCCGGCGCGACCGTCACGAACCTGCAGATCACCGGCCCCACGCACAACGGCGCGTCGGCGAAGGTCTTCCTCGCCGTGAACGAAGCCAGCCACCGCATCGGCTGGATGTGGCAGCAGATCGACCAGGGCATCCTGCCGGCGCTGTACGCGGCGACGAGCCCGGCCGCGGCCGGCGGCGGCTACTACGGCCCCGGCGGATTCGGCGAACTCACCGGCGCTCCGGCCCCCGCCAAGCTGCCTCCGCGTTCCCTCGACGAAGCCGATGCCCGCCGCCTCTGGTCGCTCTCCGAGGAGCTCACCGGAGTTACTTTCCCGGCCGTCTAGCCGTCGATCACCTTCACCAGCACCCGGGCAAGGCGCTTCCGAATGATGTGGTCGTTGGCCTCCACGCGGTGCATGGTGACGTGGCGCATCCGCTCGATCACGGTCATGCTGCCCTGCGCGATGAACGCGTCGAACGCCCCGTAGATCACATCGACCGGCACAGTGAGGCTCGCGATGTCGCTCACCACGGTCTGCGATTCGATGCAGTGCTCCATCGATTTGATGAACGGCGTCCAGGTTTTCTCGGTCAGCTCGAAGATGCCCTTGGGCAGCAGGCGCGACATGATCGCGGCGTTGGCGAGTGTGAACTCCTTGTTGGCGCGCAGAAAATCGTAGGCACGCAGGTAGGCGCTCACCCGGGCCCGCACCCGCGGATCGCCGATATCACTCGGCGACAGATACACCGGCGGTCCCACCAGCAGCAGGCGGGAGACCGGTCCGCGGGCGGCCAGCCGGCGCCACGCTGCCCGGAATCGACCGTGCCGTTCCATGGCCGCATACCGGGTACTGATCAGGCTGCCAAGCGAATGCCCGACCAGAACGAATGGTTCCTTCAGCTTCAGCGAGCGGATGGTCGCGGCCAAGGCCCCGACATGATCCTCCAGCCGGTACTCACACCCGTCCGGCGCGGGCGACTGGCCGAAGCCCAGAATGTCGACGGCGATCACCCGGTGATTCGGCGTCAGCATCGGGATCACCTCGTAGAAGGTGACCGACGACGACGCGATGCCGTGCACGAGAATGACGACCGGGCCGCTGCCGGCATCCGTTGCGACGTGCAAGAGCGGCGGGCGGGGCCGACGCGCTCTGCGCATCCGCTCCGCCCACCAGGTCATACCTAATTATCGTCGCGCAGCGTGGCTTTGAAGTCATTCTTGGCCTCGGTGACGCCCCGCTCGGCCTCGGCGTGCTTCACGTCGCCCTCAGCCTTTTTCACCTTGGCGTCGGCTTTGACCTCATCGGCCTTGTCTTCGATGCGGTCCTTGGCATCATCCACAGCCCGGCCGATCTTCTTGCCGGTGGCGTCGAGTGCATCCTTGGCATCGTCAATGAATCCCATGTTGTCCTCCTGGTCGTTGCGAGTCGGGCTGAACCGCCGACCCCACGACCTTACTTCGGGGGACAGACATCGAGTCCCAATTGTGATCCGACTCCCAGACTGCCTCCAGTCCCGGGCGTCGGCGCGCCAATACAGTGAGACATGAGACTAACTTGGGGTGTGATCGCGGTTCTTCTGACCGCCGTCTTGCTGGCGGGATGCACGACGAACAGCGGCAGCTCGGTGAACCGCGATTCGGGAAATTCGTCGGAAAGTGTCTCCGGCGGCGTAGCTCCTGCCGCGGGCGATAAGGCCTCCGTCACCGGCACCACCGGCGACGTGAACACCTCCAGCCGCGATGTCATCACCACCGGATCCCTCTCGATCACCGCCACCGACCCGGTGAAAGCGAGCGAATCGGCCGTCGCGATCACGGAACAGGCCGGCGGCCGGGTCGACAGCCGCAGCGAAAACCCGGCCACCGACGTGCAGCCGGCCAGCGCCAACCTGACCCTGCGCATTCCGTCCGACGAACTCGACCGCACCCTGGCCGAGCTGAAAAAGCTCGGCACCCTCAACTTCGTCACGCTCACCACGCAGGACGTGACCCAGCAGAGCCAGGACCTCGACGCCCGCATCACCGCGCTGACCACCTCGGTCGACCGGCTGCTGGCGCTGATGGCGTCGGCCACCACCACGGCCGACCTGATCAGCATCGAAAGTGCCCTGTCGAGCCGGCAGGGCGAGCTGGAAAGCCTGCAGTCCCAGCGCGACTACCTCGCCGACCAGATCGACTACTCCACCGTGCAGCTCGAACTGGTCGCGGAGGGCACCGTCGCCGCGAGCGGTCCCGACACCTTCTGGAGCGGAATCATCGTCGGCTGGACCGCCCTCGTGACCGCCCTCGGCGGCCTGTTGGTCGGCCTCGGAGTTGCCTTGCCCTGGCTGGTTCTGCTGGCGATTGTGGGGACAATTGTGCTTCTGATCGTGCGCATGTTCGCGCGGCGCCGCAAGGCTGCATAGGCTTGTCTGTGTGACCGAGTTTCTCCCTGCTATAGCCCTGCCCGCGGCGCCCGTTTTTGTACCCTCGAGCGACGAACCGCTGCTGTCCGCCGAGCTGCTGGCGGGCGTCCGCGCGCGGGCTGCCGGGTATGACCAGGCCAACGCGTTCTTCACCGAAGACCTCGAAGCGCTCGTCGCCGCCGGCTACCTGCGCGCCCTGGTGCCGACAGAGTTCGGCGGACTCGGACTCACCCTGCAGCAGACCATGCGCGAGCAGACCCGATTGGCCGCGCACGCCCCGGCCACCGCCCTCGCCGTGAACATGCACCTGGTCTGGACCGGCGTCGCCCGCAGCCTGCACGCCCAGGGCGACCGCTCGCTCGACTTTCTGCTCGACGAGGCCGGCCGAGGCGAAATCTTCGGCTTCGGCGTGAGCGAACCCGGCAACGACCTGGTTCTGTTCGGCTCCCAAACGGACGCCCGCCCTACGCCAGAAGGCGGCTACCGGTTCACCGGCACCAAGGTTTTCACGTCGCTGTCCCCCGCCTGGACCCGGCTCGGCACCCTCGGACTCGACTCGACCGACCCGTCAGACCCCGCGATCGTCTGGGCGTTTCTCGAGAAAGCGGATGCCGGCATCCGCTCCAAAGATGACTGGAACACCCTCGGCATGCGCGCCAGCCAGAGCCAGAGCACCGTGCTCGACGGCGCTCTGGCCCGCCCGGACCGGGTCGTGCGGCGGCTGCCGGTCGGCCCGAACGGCGACCCGCTCGTGACCGGAATCTTCGCCAACTTCGAGATCCTGCTCTCCGCGGTCTACACCGGAATCGGCCGGCGCGCGCTGGAGCTCGCCGTCGCGGGAGCGCACCGGCGCACCTCGCTGAAGAACGACGGGCGCACGCATGCGCAGGATCCGGTGGCCCGATGGCGGGTCGGCGACCTCGTCATCGCGATGGACGGCATCTACCCGCAAATCGACGCCCTCGCCCGCGCGGTCGACGAGCTTTCGTTCACGGTCGGACCGGCCTGGTTCGCGCAGCTGTCCGGGCTCAAATACCGGGCCACAGAGAACGCCAAGTTCGTCGTGGACACCGCCGTGCAAGTCGCCGGCGGCCAGGCCTACAACACGACCTCCGAACTCTCCCGGCTCTACCGCGACGTGCTCGCCGGTTTCTTCCACCCCTCCGACGCGGATTCCGCGCACGCCACCGCCGCAGCATCCGTTCTCGGCCCGATTGATCTGCGCACCTCATGACCTTCAGCAAGACCACCGCCATCACCCTCGACCACTCCGGCTATACCCGGGCCGTTCTCGACCTCACCATGCGACTCGCGGAAGTTATCTTCACCGCCGGAGCCGGTGCCGAAGACGCGACCGCCGCGATGATCGCGCTCACCCGTGCCTACGGGCTCAAGGGCACCGACGCGAACATCACGCACACCATCATCACGCTCACGCAGGAAGACCCGGCAACGCACGAGTCGATCACCCGCAGCCGCAACGTGAAATACCGCACCCTCGACTACTCCAAGCTCACCGCCACCTCGGAGCTGATCGCGGACATCATCGAGAAGCCGATCGAGGTGGCCGAGGCGCGCAAGATTCTGGCGACCATCGTCAGCTCGAAGCCGCAGGTGCCCAAACAGTGGCGCCGCATCGGCTGGAGCCTGGTCGGTGCGGGCGCTGCCGTGCTGATCGGCGGTGGGCCGACGGTGATCATCGCCGCGTTCATCGCCACCTGGATCATCGATTGGATCACTTCGGTGCTCGACCACCGGCAGGTTCCGCTGTTCTACCAGACCGTGGTCGGCGGTGCGGTCGGCCCGATCGTCGCCGCGATCGTGGGGGTGATCGACCCCACCGCGAGCCCCTCGCTCGTGGTCGTCGCCACCATCATCATGCTCCTGGCCGGCGTCACCACCTTCGGCGCCGTGCACGACACACTGTCGGGGTTCTACCTCACCGGCACCGCCCGGTTGGTCGAGGCGCTGCTGATCACGGCCGGCCTGGTCACCGGGGTGTCCGGTTCGGCGCTTTTTTTGGCGCGGTTCGGCCTGGTTCTCGAGATCGATTCAAACCCGATCGTGACCCTGGCCGTTCTGCCGGTGCTGCTGGTGGCTGCCGTGGTGATCGTTATCGGGTTTGCGCTCGCCGTTCAGGTGCCGTGGCGGGCGATCTGGGTGGTTTGTGTGCTCGGCGCCCTCGCTGAGTTTTTGTTCGTGGCCGCGATGGCCGGCGGATTTGGCCTGGTCTGGGGGTCAGCGGCGAGCGCCCTCGGCGTCGGCCTGCTCGCCGCGGTCGCCGCGCGCATGGTGCGCACTCCCCCGCTCGTGATCATGGTGACGGCCCTGGTACCACTCGTTCCCGGGCTCACCCTGTTTCGCGGACTGCTGAAGCTCTCGGAGGGCGATATCAATGGGCTGCTCTCGCTGCTCACCGCGGCGGGCATTGCCATGGCACTTGCGGCGGGCGCTCTTCTGTCGCAGTACGTTGTGCAGATCGTCTGGGGTCCGGCTCGTCGCCTGCAGCGCCGCTTCGTCGGACCGCTCATGGCCCTGCCGGTTCGGCTCGGCAGGGACGCCACCAAGCGCATCTAACTTTCGGACGAGTGGCGGCATCCGCTGTGAAAGCGGATGCCGCCACTCACGTCAGTTAGGAACGTCGGCCTCTCCGTCGTCTTCGGCGACGTCTTCTTCGACGAACCGGTACGGGATGGGTTCCTCGGTCTCCCGACCGCGCTTGTAGGTGCGGGTGATCGTTTCCGTATCTTCGACCGACTCGAGCACCACGACGTCTTGGTAGGCACCGTCGATATATTCCAGCTCCACTTCGGTTCCGGCGGCGATCGGGTTCGGTCCAAAGAGAACTGCACGGTAGGTGGCGCTATGGCTCATGAGGGTGACCTTTCGACGAGAAACGGTTCGGTAGAGCGACAGCATACGACACACCGGCAGTCGTGCACAGGGCTGCCGGCGGGTTGGCCGGCTGAGCCGTGCCGCAAGATGCCGTTTGCGCTAAACCCGCGTATTCTCAAGGTGACGGGGCCCCACGGCTCGGCGCGAAGGAGTACACAATGGCTGACAAATCACCGAAAAAGGATGCAACCAAGAAGGTTGCCGACAAGTCCCTCAAGGAAAAGAGGGCCGACAAGAAGGCGAAGTCTGAAGAAACCGCTTCTCGGGCCCGCAAGAGCTAGGTTCCAACCAGCGCACGAGGTGCCGCCACGATCGTGGCGGCACCTCTTTTTTTCTCGCACCACTTCAATCCGCTGGGTTGATGTACCCGCTTGCGCCGCAGCATCCGCTCGGATGACGCGCCGTCTGCCACAGTGAAAGGACCAGCCATGACCCTGCCCACCGAAGACACCCGTGTGCTCTACCCGGGTGGCGCGGTCGACGCCCAGGCGACCGTTCTGCACTCCGAGCTGCTGCCGGGCGGCGGGTTTGCGGTTCTGCTCGACGTGACACCCGTGCATCCGGTCGATGCGGGCTGGCCCGACCAGGGCCCCGACCTCGCCCTGCTGCACCACGGCGCCGCCTTCTGGCCGGTCGAAGACTGCATCGTGGGCGCCACCGACGGGTCAGCGCTGTATATCGGCGAGGACATTCCGGTGGGCAAGGGAACGCCCGGCTGGGCCTTCGTCGTCGTGCACGTGGTCGAGACGGACGGGCTGTCGGCCGGCGACACCGTCACCGTCGAGGTCGACGAGGGCCTGCGCGACAGTACGAGCGCCGGGCACACGAGCTGCCACCTCGCCTCGCTCGCCCTCAACGACGCCCTCGCCGACCGTTGGAAAAAGGAGGTGCGCCCCGACGCCCTGGGCCATCCCGACTTCGACGGCCTCGCCATCGACGAGTCGCTGATCGGGCCGAACGCCTCGGTCGACACCTACCGGCTCGGCAAGTCGCTGCGCAAGAAGGGTTTCTCCGTGGACGGGTTCGCCGAGGCGCTGCCCCAGCTCGAAGCAGCCATCAACGCGACCCTCCTGGACTGGACATCAACGGAAGCCGCGGTGCGCATCGACCGCGACGGCGACCTTTTGACCGATCGCCGCTACTGGGTCTGCGAGCTGCCGGGCACGAGCGTGCGAATCCCCTGTGGCGGCACCCACGTTTCGTCGCTCGGCACCCTCGGTGTCGTGAACGTGACGCTGGGCCTGCACGACCTGGACGGCACCGACGTTCTGACTATGAACACCTCCGCGACGCGCTAGCGGGTCGCGCGCGGTAGCCATCCGCTCGCTGAGGTGTGAGTCTGAGGCGATTTTGAGCAAAATTCGCACTCAAACTCACACCTCGGCGCACGAAACTCACGGGTCGATGACGCACCTCGGCGATCACCTCCTGGCGCCCGCCTCGGAGGCTTACAATTGGGCGCTCGCGCAGAGAGGGCAATCTGGCGGGCCTCCTCCCCCAAGTCTTTTGCATTATGCACGGTCTTCAGGCGAGAGATTGCGCAATTGGGCTCATTGGCGCACAATTCAGGTGTACCAGGTCAGAGAGGACCAGCCATGAGCATTGTCATTGCCAGCACCGACATCGACGCCACCAGCGGCATAGACGACGCAACGGCCTACCCCGAAACGGATGCTGCCAGCCCCGCTTTCTTCACCGGCCCCACCGCCGACTTCTTCTCCTACCAGGACCTGCTTTCCCCCGAGGAACAGCAGCTCGTAGCCCAGGCCCGTGCTGTGTTCGAACGCGAGATCCGCCCGGTCGTGGCCGAGCACTGGAACAACGCGACTTTCCCGTTCGAGATCATTCCCGTGCTCACCTCCCTCAACCTGGTTGAGCTGTGCGCCCGCGGCAACAATTTCTTGCTGCACGGGTTCATGACCCTCGAGCTCTCCCGGGTAGATGCCTCCATCTCCACCTTCGTCGGCGTGCACAGCGGACTGTTCGCGGCGGCCATTGCCCAGCTCGGCACCGACGACCAGCGCGAACGCTACCTGGACGACGCCGTCTCCCTGCGCAAGATCGGAGCCTTCGCCCTCACCGAGCCCGAGCACGGCTCTGACGTTTCGCGCAATATGGAGACGACCGCCACGCGCAGCGGCTCCAACTGGACCCTGAACGGCGTCAAGCGCTGGATCGGCAGCGGAACCTTCGCCGCCAACGTGCTGGTCTGGGCGCGCGACACCGCCGACGACCAGATCAAGGGCTTCATCGTCGACGCCACCCTGCCCGGCTACAAGGCCGAGGCCATCGAAAACAAGATCGCCCTGCGCATCGTGCAGAACGCCACGATCACCCTCGACAATGTCGTGGTCGCCGAACGCGACCGCCTTCCGGGAGCCTCGAGCTTTCGCGACACCAACCGGCTGCTCACCAACTCCCGCGTGTGGGTCGGCTGGCAGACCGTCGGGCTGCAATTCGCCGCCTACGACCATGCTCTGCGCTACGCCCTCGAGCGCCAGCAGTTCGGCAAGCCGATCGCCTCGTTCCAGCTCGTGCAGGAGAAGCTCGTACGCATCCTCGAGAACGCGACGACGTCGCTCGGCACGATGGTACGCATCGCCCAGCTGCAGCAGGCCGGCACGCTGCGGCCCGAGCACGCCGCGCTGGCCAAGGCTTCCTCCAGCGCCCGCATGCGGGAGTCCGTGGCGCTCGGCCGTTCTGTGTTCGGCGGCAATGGAATCTCCACCGATTTCGGCATGGCCCGCGTCTTCGCCGACGCCGAAGCGCTGTACACCTACGAGGGTAGCTACGAAATCAACACCCTCGTGGTCGGCCGCGCCATCACCGGCATCTCCGCGTTCCAGTAGCGTTTTGCGGGCCCGGAGATCCCCAAGACGGATGCCGCACGGCAACACTGATCCCGTCGACGAGCGCGGCCGGCGATATCGTGGCCAAGCTCGACGCGGTCGGGTCATCCTGCGGCACCGAGACCGAGTCGCGCACGGCCGGGCCGTATTACTTCGACGTGGATTCCATTCGCAGCGACCTGGCTCTGGTTCTGGCGGGTCTGGTGCCACGACCGACGGCAGCTACACCGAGGGCGATTCCGAGGCCACGCCCGGCGACGACGGCACCTATCTGCGCGGGGCCCAGGTCGGCTTCGATGATGACCGCAACGGGGTATCTGGGCTACATCAACCTCGATGTCGGCGCAGTCTGAAGCATCCGTTCGCCGAGGTGTGAGTCTTACCCCGAATTTGGCCGAGCATGGGCGCAAACTCACACCTCGGCGGCGAATCAGAGGCTGCCTGTGCATAACGAATATGCGCGATCCCGATTCAATGCACTATTCCTCTATGTCCACTCCACATGATCGTGCTGCCCTGCCCTATCGACGTCTGCGTGCTGATCACGCGCAATCGGCATCCGTTCTCGAATTGGCCACGGCCTACTCACAACGGATGCCCGCGACTCACGTCTTCAGCCACGCAACGGCTGCCGTAATCCAGGGAATGTGGCTGCCCTATCGGCTCGAAACAGACCGACGCCTGCACGTCAGCGTGCCGCAGAATACCCGGGCTCCGCAGATGGTGGGGATCGTCGGGCACAAGCGGGAGGTGCTCGTCACTGACCGGGTCGAGGGCCTTCGGGTGACGTCGCTCCTGCACACCTGGATCGATGTCGCCCCGACGCTCACGCGAGTCGAACTCGTCGCCGCTTCGGACTTTCTCTGCCGGGGTCGAAATCCCATCCACACGCCCGAGGAGCTGAAAGTTGTCGCGGCCGAACTCACCGGACGACGCGGATGCCGCGCCCTGCGGGAAGCCGCGAGTCTCGCACGCGCCGCGGTCGATTCACCCCAGGAGACCAAGACGCGCCTGTTCATCGTGGATGACGGCATTCCAGAACCCGATGTCAATTTTGTCATTCGGGACTCCGACGGCTACTTTGTGGCCCGCGTCGACCTGGCCTGGCCGCGATTTCGGGTCTGCGTCGAGTATGAAGGCGACGGTCACCGCACGGACCCGAAGCAATTCCGTAAGGACATCACGCGACGCGAGCGGGTCGAAGACCAGGGCTGGCGCATGGTTCGCATTACCGATGATGACCTCACGTACGGCGGGCAGGAACTTCTACGCCGAGTGCGCGCTGCGCTGGCCGCACGCGGCGCCCGCTGGTAGCCATCCGCTCGCCGAGGTGTGAGTCTGGGGTCATTTTGAGCAAATTTCGGGCTCAAACTCACACCTCGGCGAAGCGGATGCTGCTACACGCGCTCGAAGATGGCCGCCAGGCCCTGCCCACCGCCGATGCACATGGTTTCGAGCAGGTAGCGACCCTCGGTGCGCTGCAGGTGGCGGCTCGCGGTGGCGAGGATACGGGCGCCGGTCGCGCCGACCGGGTGACCGAGCGAGATGCCCGAGCCATTGACGTTGGTGCGGGCCCAGTCTTCCGGGGTGAAATTCCACTCCCGGCTGACGGCGAGCACCTGGGCGGCAAAGGCCTCGTTGAGTTCGATCAGGTCCATGTCGGCGAGAGTGAGGCCGGCGCGCTCGAGCGCGAGCTTCGTGGCGGGTACCGGGCCGAGGCCCATGCGGGAGGGGTCGACGCCGGCGCGTGCCCACGACGCGAGCCGCACGATGGGGGTCAGCCCGAGTTCAGCCGCCCGCTCCGGGGTGGTCACGATGCACGCGGCAGCGGCGTCGTTCTGACCGCTGGCGTTGCCGGCGGTGACGGTGGCTGCGGCATCCGTTTTGCCCATGATCGGGGTGAGGCCTGCGAGGGCGTCGAGGGTGGTGTCGCGCGGAGTTTCGTCGACGGAGACGACGACGGGGCCCTTTCGACCGGGTACGGTGACCGGCACGATCTCGTCGACGAAGCGGCCGTCGGCGACGGCGGCGAGGGCGCGGCGCTGGGATTCCACAGCGAGCTGGTCTTGTTCGACGCGGTCGATGCTGTAGTCGCGGCGCAGGTTCTCGGCGGTTTCAAGCATGCCGCCGGGCACCGGATAGTTGCGCCCACCGGCGGTCTCGCGGCCACGGCCGAGGGCGTCGCGCAGCAGCACGCCGGCGGTTCCGGCCAGGCCCCAGCGGGAATCGACCGTGTAGAGCGGGGCCTGGCTCATGACGTCGACGCCGCCGGCGATCAGGAGATCGCTGACGCCGGTTTGCACCTGCATCGCGGCGTCGAGGATGGCCTGCAGGCCGCTGCCGCAGCGACGGTCGACCTGCACGCCGCCGACGGTGACGGGCAGGCCAGCGTTGAGGGCGGCGACCCGGGCAACGGGCGCGGCCTCGGCCGAGGGATAGGCCTGGCCGAAGATGACGTCATCGACAACGGCCCCGTCGAGTCCGGTGCGTTCCAGCAGCGCGACGATGACCGCCGCGGCGAGGTCGGCCGGGGCGACGGTCTTGAACGCGCCGCCGAACCGGCCGATCGGCGTGCGGAGCGGTTCGCAGATGACGACCTGGCGCAGCTCGCTCATTCGGCAGCGCCGATCAGGGTCGTGATGGTGGTCGGCGGGGTCGGCACGAGCAGGGTGGCCTCGGTGGCGGCCTGTACCTCGGCGACGGTGACGCCGGGCGCGACCTCGCGCAGCACGAGTCCGTCAGGGGTGACGTCGATCACGGCGAGATCGGTGATGATGCGCGTGACGACGGCCTTGCCGGTCAGAGGCAGGTCGCAGACCGTCTTGATCTTGAACTCGCCGGTCCTGGTCGTGTGTTCCATGACGACGATGACGGTGTCGGCGCCGTGCACGAGGTCCATCGCGCCGCCCATTCCCTTGATCATCTTGCCGGGCACCGCCCAGTTGGCGATATCGCCGACCACGCTCACCTGCATGGCGCCGAGCACGGCCACATCGATCAGCCCGCCGCGGATCATGCCGAAGCTCTGCGCCGAGTCGAAGTACGCCGCTCCCGGGTTGACCGTGACGGTCTCTTTGCCGGCATTGATGAGCTTAGGGTCGGCCTCGCCCTCCCACGGGTACGGGCCCACGCCGAGCACACCGTTCTCGGAGTGCAGCACGACGTGCACGCCGTCGGGGAGAAAGTTCGGAATCAGCGTCGGGAGGCCTATACCCAAATTGACATATGAGTCCGGGGCGAGCTCTTGGGCGGCGCGGGCAGCCATTTCGTTACGCGTGAGAGCCATCAGTTCGTTCCTTCCGACGAAACCGGCCGCGGCCGCGTCGTCGTCTTCTCAATCGGCAGATCAGCAGCATCCACCGCGCCGAGCTGCACGATGCGGTTCACGTAGATGCCGGCGAGGTGCACCTCGTCGGGGTCGATCTGACCGGGTTCGACCAGTTCGTCGACCTCGGCGATGGTGATGCGGCCGGCCATGCCGGCCACCGGGTTGAAGTTGCGGGCCGATTTCTCGAACACGAGGTTGCCGTGCCGGTCGCCCTTGGCTGCACGCACGAGGGCGTAATCGGTGACGATGGCCTCTTCGAGCACGTATTCCTTCTCGCTGCCGAGCGACGAGAACAGCCGCGTCTCCTTCGGCGGCGAGGACACTGTCACCTCGCCGCCGGGGCCGTAGCGCCACGGCAGTCCGCCGTCGGCGACCATGGTGCCCACGCCACTCGCCGTGTAGAACGCCGGAATTCCGGTGCCGCCAGCGCGCAACCGCTCGGCCAGAGTGCCCTGCGGGGTGAGCTCAACCTCGAGTTCACCACCGAGGTAGCGGCGGGCGAAGTCCTTGTTCTCACCGATGTACGAAGCGATAACCCGGCTGATCCGGCCCTCGCGGAGCAGCTCGCCGAGCCCCCACCCATCGACGCCGCAGTTGTTCGACGCGACGTGCAGGTTGGTACTGCCGAGCGCGAGCAGCGCACGAATGAGCACGATCGGCACACCGACCAGGCCGAACCCGCCGACGGCGAGCGACGCACCATCGGGAATGTCAGCGACGGCAGCCGCAGCGGAGGGATAGGTTTTGTCCATGGTTCGAGGTCCTTAGCTGGGCCGAATAGTGGTGTCGTCGGTGCAGGTATCAGCAGCCGCATCGAGCCCGGCGAAGGTCTCGCGGGCCACGGCGAATGCGGCGTTGGCGGCCGGTACGCCCGCATAGATTGCGGTGTGCAGAATCGCCTCGCTAATTTCGGCGCGGGTCAGCCCGTTGGTCAGGGCGGCCCGAACGTGCATCGCGAGCTCGCCCTCGTGCCCGCCGGTGACGAGCGCGGCGATGGTCAGAAAGCTGCGGGTGCGGCGGTCGAGGCCCGGCCTGGTCCAGACTTCGCCCCAGGCGTAGCGGGTGATGAAGTCCTGGAACACGGCGGTTTCGGGGGTGATCGCCGCGGTTGCCGCATCGACGTGCTTGTTGCCGAGCACCGCGCGGCGCACGACCATACCGTCGTCATAAGCGGATGCTGCGGTGCGGCCTCCCGGCAGCGGCTCGGCCGCGGTGGTGGGTCGCGGCGCCGCGGAACCGACGTCGGCACCAGAACCGACGCCTCCACCAGAACCGGTACCCGAGGCATGACCAGCACCGGCCGGGCCCGGCGTAGCCGATACTCCCGCCACCCACTCCGCCAACAGCACGCCGACCTCGGCCGGGCGCTCGAGCGACGGCAGGTGCGCGGCCCCGGCGATCACGGCCGACGTAGCGCCCGGGATGCGGGCAGCCAGCTCCTTGAGCTGCGCGGTCGGTGTGACCTCGTCGAACTCGCCCGAGACGCACAGAACGGGCGTGCGAATGCCGCTGAGGGCATCCGTTTGGTCGAAAACGGCGAGCGCCTCGCAGGCGAGTGCGTAGGACTCGTCGTCGATGTCGAGCAGCTGGTTGAGGGCGTGCGCGCCGGCCTTGGGGTCGCGGCCGAGAAAGTCGGTGGCGAACCAGCGGGAGGCGCTGCCGGCGATGAGCGAGGGGGTGCCGCTCGCCCGTACCCCGGCGGCTCGTTCGGTCCAGGCCTCGAACGAGCCTATTTTTGCGCCGGAACAGAACACGGCGAGGCTCACGAGGCGGCCTGGGTGGTTCACGGCGAGGGCGAGGCCGATGGCGCCGCCGAGGGAGATTCCGGCGTAGTGAAACGTGTCGACGTCAATCGAGTCGACCAGCAGGGCGACGGCGTCGGCGACCTCCTCAAGGGTGAATGCGGCCGACGCCTTCGGGCTGAACCCGTGCCCGGGCAGGTTGAAACACAGCACCCGGTGGGTGGCGGCCAGCGCCGGCACGACGGTGGCCCAGAGGTCCGTGGTGGTGCCGAGCGAGGGGCCGAGCACGATCAGTGGCGCGTTGGCGTCTCCGTTTCGCGCCGGCTCGATGGTGCAGAGAATGACGGGCTGGGTCATGCGGTCCTCACGTCATTGTTGGATCGAGCATTGTTGGAGCGAGCATTGTTCGAGCGAGCGGGGGCGCCCACCTTCGCGGAGTCTCCTTCGACCATATCGGTAGAGGTGGCCGCCCGGGCGCGCTGCTCGGCGGCATCCGCACGCTGGCGAAAGGCGTGCACGACGCGGTCGATGCCGCCCGCCGATTGGCCGGGCTGGCCCTCATAGTCGAAGGCCGCCCAGATCTGCGCGCGCAGTTCGTCGGAACAACCCTCGGTGATGAGGATGCTCGCGAGGACGACCTGCAGCGGCCGGTTGGTAGCGAACGCCTCCTGGGACGCGCGTTCGACTAGCGCGAACGCCGTGGTCTTGCCGACGGTTTCGGCCAGAATCGTGGTGACTCGCTCACTGAACACAAGTCCGTCGGTCAGGTCGAGGTTGGCGCGCATGCGATCGGGGTCCACATCGAGGCGAGCGACGAGCGACGCGGCACCGGTCACCGCCGAAATCGTGAGCCGTTCGAGCACCCGCAGCGACTGCCATTCGGCATGCCAGGCCCCGCTCGGGCGCTGGTCTTCAGCGAGCATGCTTCCATACAGAGTGGATGCGAGACCCGGCGTCTGCAGCGCCGCCGCAGTGATCAGCACGGCTGAGACGGGGTTGCGCTTGTGCGGCATAGCGCTGGAGCCTCCCTGGCCGGGGGCGAGGCGTTCGCTCACCTCGGCGATTTCGGTACGGGAGAGCACCGACACGTCGAGAGCAAAGGTGCCGGCGACCCCGGTCGCGGCGGCCAGCACGGACGCCAGTTCGGAGATGACGACCCGGTTGGTGTGCCAGCTGAGGCGCGGCACGACCAGGCCGACATGGTCAGCGAACCGCTCCAGCACAGTGTCGAGAACCTCCGAGGCTGGTGTTTCACTGCGCCGGGCGCGGGCGATTTCGGTGAGCACGGAGAGGTTGCCGACGGCTCCGCCGAGTTGCACCGGCAGGGAGTCACGAATGCCTTCGAGACGGGTGACGATCAGCAGCACGGCGTCGAGCCAGCCGGCCGCGACGAAGCCGAAGCTCGTCGGCGAGGCCTGCTGGCCGAGGGTGCGGCCACTCATCACGGTGCCGCGGTGTTCGTCGGCGAGGGCGGCGAGGTCGGCGCCGAAGGAATCGAGCTGGTGGATGAGCTCGCAGATGACCTTGCGGGCCACGATCATCGCGGCGGTGTCGAGAATATCCTGGCTGGTCGCGCCAACGTGAAGGTGGTCCGACGCCCCGGCACGCACCCGTTCGGCGGCGCGGCCGAGGTGTTTCACGAACGGAATCACCGGGTTACCGCCGCCCCGGGCCTCGACGGCGATCGCGCCGAGGTCGAACTGGCTGGCGTCGGCGAGCGCGTCGCAGACAGCGAGCATCCACTCGGGGGCCAGCTCGGCGTCGACGAGCGCGCGGGTGAGGGCGAGCTCGGCGTCGACCATGGCCTGCAGCCAGGCCTGGTCGCTCGTGAGCTCAGACTCGCGGGTGCCGTGGCTCAGCGGGTTGAGCAGTCCGGCATCGAACGTGAAGTTAGGCATCAAAGTCCAAAAAGACGGTCTCGTTCTCGCCCTGCACGCGAATATCGAAACGGTACGACTCGGCGCCCCCGACGATTCCCTCTGAGACACAGATGAGTGTGTTCCGGCGGTCAGCAGGCAGGCTGCTGAGCACGGCATCCGTCGCGTGCAGCGCGGCATCCTCGGCAAAGTAGGCCCTGGTGAACAGGTGGTGGGTGACTCCGCGAGCGAAGACCGTCACCAGAATATACGGCGCTGCCTTGCCTGCCGCCCCCGGTTTGAGCGTCGTGAAGGTGTAGTGCCCGGCGATCGTGGTCGCGCAGCGGCCGAACCCGGTGAAGGTGAAGCCGTCGCGGTCGAGACTGCCCAGCTCTCGCACGAGCGTGCCGTTCTCGTCGGCCTGCCAGATCTCGAGCAGGGCGTCGAGGATCGGCTCGCCGGCGCCGTCGGTGACGGTTCCGTGAAAGCGGATGGCGCGGGGATGGTACCCGGGAACCAGTTCCGGCCCACCGACATAGGGCAGGGCGTAGCCGTAGAACGGGCCGACGGTCTGCGACGGTGTTTGGAACTTATTCATCGGCGTCTTCGCTTTCCATCCAGGTGGACTTCGGGCCGGTCAGCACGATGTCCCAGTTGTAGCCGAGCGAGAATTCGGGCACGCTCAGGCTGTGGTCGTACTGCCCGACCAGGCGGGCGCGAGCGTCGGCATCCGCTATCGACTGGTAGATCGGGTCGAGGGCGAACAGCGGGTCGCCGGGAAAGTACATTTGCGTGATCAGGCGCTGCGTGAACGCGGTGCCGAATAGTGAAAAGTGGATGTGGGCAGGTCGCCACGCATTCAGGTGGTTCTTCCACGGGTAGGGCCCGGGCTTGATGGTGGTGAACGAGTATTCGCCGCTGTCTCCGGTGATGGCGCGGCCGACTCCGGTGAAGTTGGGGTCGAGCGGCGCTGGGTGCTGGTCGCGTTTGTGCACGTAGCGTCCGCCGGCGTTGGCCTGCCACAGTTCGATCAGCTGGTGTCGCACCGGGCGGCCCTCGCCGTCGAGCACGCGGCCGCTCACTGTTATGCGTTCGCCGATCGGTTCGCCGGCGTGCTGGATGGTGAGGTCGCTCTCCAGCACGTTCACGTCGGTGTGGCCGAAGGCGGGTGAGACCCGTTCGACCTCTTCCGGGTCGACGCGCACGAGCTCGTGGGTGGGGTGGCGCAGCAGGGAGCTGCGATACGGGGCGTAGTCGCGGCGCGGCTGCAGCTCGGGTGAGCCGCCGGCCGCGACGCGGGCGGCGGCATCCGCTTCGATTCTCTCGATCTCGGCGGTGATCTCGTTCTGACTGGCCGGGCCGGTGCCGGGTGTTTTCTGGGTCATGGCGTCCTCGATATCGATTAGAGCAGGAGGCCGGTGTACTGCTCGGCGAGCATGCGCTGGGCGAGCGGTGAGTGGGTGACGTAGTCGAGCTGGCCGAGCTGGCTGCGGTAGTCGAACGCGCCGGTTTGCAGATCGCCGGGGCTGGTGTGCAGCATCTCGGTCATGTAGCGGGAGAACTGCTGCACCCGCCACTGCCGGGCCAGCGCGGTCTCGCTGTACCGACCGAGCAGCGTTTCGTCGTTCGCGTAGAAGGCGGTGAGCGCCGCGGCGAGCTGGGTGACGTCGGAGATGGCTGAGTTGAGGCCCTTTGCGCCGGTCGGCGGCACGATGTGGCCGGCGTCACCGACTAAGAAGAGGTTGCCGTAGGCCAGGCGCGACGCCACGAAGCTGCGCATCGGGGTGATCGATTTGTCGGTGATCGGGCCTTGATTCAGGGTCCAGCCGGGCGTGCCGAGCCGGGTCTGCAGAGCTTCCCAGATGCGGTCGTCCGACCAGTTCTTGATATCGTCGGCCGGATCGACCTGCAGGTACAGCCGGGAGACGACCGGCGAGCGCATCGAGAGCATCGCGAAACCATCTTCGTGCAGCGCGTAGACGAGTTCGTCCGAGGACGGTGCCACGTCAGCGAGAATGCCAAGCCAGGCGTAGGGGTAGCTGCGGTCGAACAGGGTGATTTCTTCGGCAGGGATCGACGCGCGGCAGATGCCGTGAAATCCGTCGGCACCCACGACGAAGTCGGCGTCGATGGTGTGCGCTTCGCCATCGTGTACGAAGGTCACGCTCGGGTTCTTCGTGGTGAGCGAGTCGACGGCCACATCGGAGGCTTCGTAGTAGATCGTCGATCCGGCCTGCTCGTGGGCTGTGACGAGGTCTTTCACGACCTGCTGCTGGCCGTAGACGGTGACCGTGCGGCCGATCAGCTCGTTGAAGTTCACATTGTGGCGCTCGCCGGCGTACTGCAAGTAGATTCCGTCGTGCTGCAGGCCCTCGGATGCGAGGCGGTCACCCAGCCCGAGGCGGGTCAGGGTCTCGACCGAGCCCTGTTCCAGCACGCCGGCGCGGATGCGCCCCTGCACGTAGTCCTGCGAGCGGTTTTCGACGACGATCGAGTCGATGCCGGCATCACGCAGGGCCCAGCTCAGGAGAAGTCCGGCTGGACCGGCGCCGATGATGGCGACGCGGGTTGTTTCGTGGGGCACGGGTTCTCCTAGCGACAATGACAGGGGTGATCTGAACAGTGTGGTGTGCTGCTCAGGCCCGCGGTGTAATTATTCCACTCAGTGAAAGTGTTGACAATCCATCATTGCTGGGCCCGCCGATAGCCGAGGGCCCGACTGACCCCCTGAGCGGCCAGGCGCACCGCGCGTTCGTGCTCCGAGTCGACAGTGTCGGTCGTGCGGGTCACGATCGACACGGCAGCCACGACCTGGCCGGTGCGGTCGCGAATTGGGGCGGCCAACGAGCTCGAGCCGGCCGTCATCTCCTCCGACATGCGAGCGATGCCCTTCAATCGAATTTCGGCCAGCCGTTTGCGTACGGCTTCCGGTTCGGTGACGGTACGTGGCAGAAAGCGCTGCAGGCTCGTGGCGAGGTATTGCTGCACGACGTCGGTGGGTGCGTAGGCCAGGAGTACGAGCCCCACCCCGGTCGAGTGCAGCGGCAGGCGCGCGCCAACCCGCGAAATCAGTCGAACCGCGTGGTGGCCAGAGAGTTTCTCGAGGTACAGGGCGTCACGTCCGTCGAGAATGGCGAGGTGCACATGCTCACGCGTCGTCTCATAGAGGTCCTCGAGGTAGGGCAGCGCTATGGTGCGCAGGTTACGGGCAGTCGGCGTCTGCACCCCGAGCTCCCACAGCTTCATGCCGAGGGAATACTGGCCGTTTTCGTGCCTGGCCAGGCCACCCCAACTCACCCACTCCGCAACCAGCCGGTGCGTGGTCGAGAGCGGCAGGCCCGCCCGCTGGGCGATGGCCGTCAGCGTGAGAGTAAGCGAGGTTGCACCGGCGGGAGCCGCGAAGGCGTCCAGAATGGCGAACAGCCTGGCCGCGACGGAACGGTCGTCGACGGCAGCGGCGTCGCCGCTCGTACGCTTTTGTACCGGTTTTCCGCTCATTACTCGCCACGCTACCGCGATGTGCCAAGAACTTCCACTGAATGGAAGCGCATGTTTTTGCATTGAAACGCATGGCTAGTCTCCAATCAGAGCTGATCAGTCTTCACGACCGTAGCTCGCAGTGCCCCGGGCACCCACAGCAGCACGACCCGTATCACCACACAATGGAGTGAAAATGAAGAAATCGCTATTGATCGGACTTGCCGCGGCATCCGTCATCGCCCTCAGCGCCTGCTCGGCCGGCGCCAGTACCACGGCACCAGCCGAAACCGACGCGCTCACCCCAATCACCGTGGGCGTCATCCCCATTGTCGACACGGCGCCGATTTGGCTCGGCAAGGAAAAGGGCTTTTTCTCCGATGAAGGTCTCGACCTCACCGTCCAGGTCACGACAGGAGGCGCTGCCGCGGTACCGGGAGTGATCTCGGGCGACTATGAGTTCGCGTTCGGCAACTTGGTCTCTGTCATGGTCGCCAGAGACAAGGGCCTTGACCTCCGATATGTCGCGAACGGCAACTCGACGGCCGGCACGCCCGACTTCGGTGCAGTCATCGTTCGTGGCGACTCCCCGATCACGTCGGCCGCGGACCTCGCAGGGAAGACAGTCTCCGTCAACAATCTGCAGAACATTGGCGACACGACGATTCGTCAGATCGTTGAGGACGACGGCGGAGATTCCTCCACGATCCAGTTCGTCGAGGTCGGCTTTCCCGATGCCGAGGCAGCGGTTGAGAACAGCCAGGTCGATGCGGCATGGATTCTCGCTCCCTTCCTCAACTCGGCCGTCGCCAATGGGGCCCGAATCATTTCGTACAACTTCTCAGCGTTCGACACCAACCTTGATATCGCCGGCTACTTCGCCAATGGCGACACCATCAGCAACAATCCGGACCTCGTCACGAAGTTCCAGACCGCGATGAACAAGTCCCTCGAATACGCCCAGGTCCACCCCGACGAGGTGCGCCAGATAGTGACCACGTACACGAAAATGACGGCCGACCAGCTCACGGATATGGTCCTGCCAGAGTTCCGGGTTGACTTCAACGGCGACGCAGCGACGAAGCTTGGCGAAGCAGCCGTCAAGTTCGGCACTCTCTCGGCGAAGCCCGATCTCAGCGTGATGCTGCCGTAGCTCACCATCACCTCGGCATAAGAACGCACTGCGAAACGATGAGGAACAGCAGAATGTCAATGAAACACCTGAACGGCCCCGCGCTAGGGGTCACGGGCATCCTGCTGTTCCTTGTCGCGTGGGAGGCAATTCCGCGGCTCGGCCTGGTAAATGAGCGATACCTGCCACCCGCAAGCCTGGTCATGGCGAAATTCTTCGCCTATTTGGTTCAGCCCGGTTTCTGGAGTGATGTCGCCGAGACTATGACCGCCTGGGCTCTGGGCCTCGCCATTGCGATCATCACTGCCATCGTGCTCGGCCTTTTCATCGGTTCCAGCCTATTTCTTCGCCGCGCCACGAGATCTACGATCGAATTCCTCCGGCCGATCCCCTCCGTCGCCTTGATTCCGCTGGCGGTTCTTCTTTTCGGGCTGAAGATCGAATCATCACTGCTGCTGATCGTCTATGCATCGTTTTGGCAGGTACTGCTTCAGGTGCTTTCCGGGGTGGCCGACGTCGATCCGGTTGCTGACAACACGGCCCGCAGCTACGGCCTGGGGCGGATGGCTCGGATCCGATACGTCGTCTGGCCGACGACGCTGCCTTACCTCATGACGGGGATCCGCTTGGCGTCCGCGGTCGCGCTCATACTGGCTATTACAGCCGAGTTGGTCATCGGCAGCCCCGGCCTCGGCCAACAGATTGCCTTGACCCAGTCAGGAGGCGCGGTTGCCGAAATGTACGCACTCATTGTCGCGACCGGCCTCATCGGCGTTCTCATCAATGCCGGGGTGCGCCTGGTTGAAAAACGCGTTCTTTCCTGGCACACGTCGGTCCGCGGAGAGGTAGCAGTATGAGATCGACTAAACGTACCCTTTATTTTGTCGGCCTGCCCGTGCTTCTTGTTGCACTGTGGTGGACGCTAACGCTCGGGTCGACCAACTTCTTCGTGCCAAAGCCCCTCAAGCTCATGCAGACATTCTGGGCGGTCTGGGCCGGAGAGAGGTTCTGGACGGACTTCGTTCCCAGCGTCCTCCGCCTGCTGGTCGGACTCGGGTTGACAATCCTGCTGGGTGTGATCTTCGGCGTGCTAATCGGCTCAGTGCGCTGGCTCCGCAGCCTCACCGAGCCACTGCTGGAATTCTTCCGAGCGATTCCTCCGCCAGTACTCGTTCCACTGCTCATGCTGCTGGTCGGGATCAACGACCAGATGAAGATCATTGTGATCATTTCCGGCGCCATCTGGCCCGTGCTGCTCAACACTATTGAGGGGGTGCGGGCCGTCGACCCCGTGCTCGGCGACACCTTTCGGACGTACTCGATGACCGGTTTTGCCCGGTTGCGTTATCTGGTATTGCCTGGGGCCAGCCCCCAGATCATGACCGGGGTACGACAGAGCACGTCCATCGCACTGATCCTGATGGTCATTTCTGAAATGTTCGGGTCATCCTCCGGACTGGGCTTCACCATCGTGCTTTTCCAACGTGCGTTCGCTATCCCAGAAATGTGGAGTGGGATCGTCGTTCTCGGCCTCATGGGCCTTGCACTGTCCGTGATTTCCAAGTCGATCGAAAACCGGTTGCTGAGTTGGTACACCGGCCTGAAAGAGGTTCAGCATGGCAGTTAAAGTACTCAATGACGGCGAGCGCATCCCGGGAGAATTCTCATCCGAGCCGCCAATGCTGTCGGTCAAGGCCCTGCGAAAGGTCTATCCGGTCCCAGGCGGCGAAATCGAAGCGGTGCGCGACCTCACGTTTGACATCGCGCCAGGTCAGCTTGTCTGCGTGGTCGGACCGTCCGGCGCGGGCAAGACGACTCTGCTGAAGTGCATCGCCGGACTACTTACCCCGACATCGGGATCGATCGAACTACGCGGTACAAATGTCGTCGGCCCGCCTCATTCCATGGCCGTCGTCTTTCAGGAGTACGGTCGCAGCCTTCTGCCGTGGATGAGCGTACGCGCCAACATCGAATTGCCGCTGAAGAACCAGCGAATACCACGCGCCGAACGCAAGAAACTCGTGGATGATGCCCTCGCCGCCGTCGAGCTCTCCCACGTGCCAGACAGCTATCCCTGGCAGTTGTCCGGCGGAATGCAGCAACGTGTCGCGATCGCGCGAGCAGTGGCGTACAGGCCAGAGGTCTTGCTGATGGATGAGCCTTTCGCCGCCGTGGACGCGCAGACCAGGGCCGATCTGGAGGACCTAGTTCGCCACATCTGGCAGAAGCTCGGCGTGACGATCATCTTCATCACGCACGATATCGACGAATCGGTCTACCTGGGCGAACGGGTGCTCGTGCTGTCAAACTCCCCAACGGTCGTGCAGGAAGATCTGACGATCGACCTTCCGGTAGATCGCGACCAACTTACCACCCGGTCGAGCGCACGCTTCAACGAGTTGCGCGGGCACGTCTACGAGCAGATCCAGCTGGCGAAGAGCGGTCCCCTTTCAGGGCCGATCGCGGTAACGAAGAAGGGCCACAAGTCATGAGTGCTGCCACCGCCACCGTGCGGGACGCGTGTTTCGACCTCATGCGCGCCGAAGGCCTCACTACTATCTTCTCGAACCCCGGGTCCACGGAGATCCCCTTCCTAGTTGATCTGCCGGAAGACATCCAATTTGTTCTCGCGCTTCACGAGGGGTCGGTGGTCGGCATCGCCGCCGGCCACGCGCTCGGTAGCGGCTCGCCAGCCTTCGTGCTCCTGCACACCACGGCGGGATTCGGGAATGCAGTCGGGGCGATCGCAACGGCGCGGGTTAACCGCGCGCCAATGGTCGTCGTCGTCGGTCAGCAGGACCGACGACACCTCGCACTCGAGCCCTTCCTCGCCGGCCGACTCGCCGGGCTCGCGGGAGATTATCCGCTGGAAGTAATCTCGCCGGTCATCGCCGCCGATGTACCGTCGGCCATTCGACGGGCGATACACCTCGCCCGCCAGGAACGCGGGCCGGTCATCGTGATCGTTCCGATGGACGACTGGGATGAGCCAGCAGATCCGACCGCAACAGCCGCCGCGAGCCACAGTATTTCGGCTCCGCGCGGGATCCCGACGGAACTCGAGAACGTCGTAACCGCGCTGCGCGGCGCGGCCGCACCCGCAATCATCGCCGGGTCGGGAAACGACAACGAAGCAGGATGGGCCGCTCTGGTGCAGCTCGCAGAAAGTCTGCATGCCCCGGTTTGGCAGGAAGCCTTCGGTTCCCGGGCTGGCTTCCCGCAGGATCACCCTCTATTCCGCGGCAGCCTCCCCGCCGACCGCCCCCGCGTGCGGGAAGCTCTCAACGGCCACGACGTTCTCCTCGTTGTTGGCACCGCCGCCCTACGCCAATATCCATACAAGCCCGGTTCTCTTGTGCCAAACGGCATGCGGGTCTTCGTCCTGACCGCGGATGCCTCGGAGGCGAATCGGTCCCCCGCTGAGCTGTCCATCATCGGAGACCCTGCCGCCCTGTGCTCGTTCATCAGCACCCAAGTCGGAGTTCGCAGCCCCCTTCCCGCGGTGCAAAAGTCCGACCACGTGAAGCGTCATGCCCAGAGCTACCAGCTAGATCCACCGACCGCCGACGAGCCTCTGCGAGCAGCACACGTTTTTCAGCTGCTCGCAGAGCGTCTTCCGATAGAGACGACCGTTGTCGAGGAATCCCCGTCCTCCCGTCCGGCTCTGGAGGCTCTTATTCCGGCCCGTCGACCGTTCGGGTTCTTGTCCGCTGCGATGGGTGGGCTCGGGTTTGCCATGCCAGCGGCCATCGGGCTGAAGATGGCCCAGCCGGACCGCCCCGTCATCGGCATCATCGGCGATGGTTCGTCGATGTATTCAATCCAATCGCTATGGACAGCCGCGAATCTCGGAGTCGGGGTCGTCTTCATCGTCCTGAATAACGGCGGCTACGCCGTGATGAACCGTCTGGCCGATCAACGCGGCGGCGCTGCCCCGTGGCCGTCCTTCGGTCGGGTGTCGGTTTCCGCTATTGCCGCTGGGTTGGGCGTGGAGGCCCTGAAAATAGACGGTTACTCCGACCTAGTGTCGGTCCTGGACCGTATCGCGCCGTCTCTTGCGGGCCGTCAGGAAGCTCTGGTCTTGGAAGTGATTGTCACGCCGGATGTCCTGTTCTTGCCCTGAATCGGTCTGACCGAAGCGAGCGCCCGGCGCGAATCGTCCAACGACGCTGTCGCAAGGCAGGTCTGGATCCGGACGCACATGAAAGTAATCTCAATGCGACGAGGAAGAAGAGACAATGACTCTCACGACTAACGAAACGAAAACCGGCCTGTTCCTCGATCCGGCAACCTGGGCAGGAAAGATCTACGTCAATGGCGAGTGGAAGATTGGAGCTGGCGGCGAGCTCCCGGTCATCGAACCGTCGACCGGGCAAGAGTTGGGCCGCATAGGAATTGCGACGCCAGCGGACGTGGCCGTGGCTGCCGCTGGCGCAGCAATCGCGCAAAAGACATGGGCAGCTACCCCGCCCTCCGTGCGCGCCGGAGTGCTGCGCAAGGCGGCAGCACTCATGGAAAAACATGCCGACGAGATCATGGACTGGAACGTCAGAGAAGCCGGCAGCGTGCCGGACTTTGCAGGGTTCGCGCTGCATGTCGGAATCCAAGAATGCTATGAGGCGGCCTCGCTGCCGTCGCATCCGCTCGGCCAGCTCCTCTCGAGCGAAGAACCCAGAATCTCTATCGCCCAGCGGGTTCCGGCGGGTGTTGTCGGTGTGGTTTCACCGTTCAACGTGCCGATCATCCTCGGAATCCGAGCGGTCGCGCCCGCTCTCGCGCTCGGCAATGCGGTGGTGCTCAAGCCGGACCCTCGCACCGCGGTGACAGGCGGTGTGATGATGGTGCGCGTCTTCGAGGAGGCTGGGCTGCCAGCCGGGGTCTTGCAGTTGGTCACTGGAGGCGCCGACGTCGGCGAGGCCATGGTCACCGACCCAAACATCCGCGTTATCGCCTTCACCGGCTCGACCAGGGCCGGCCGGAAGGTTGGCGAACTCGCCGGCAAGCACCTCAAGCGCGCTCACCTCGAACTCGGTGGCAACTCGGCCTTCATCGTGCTTGAGGACGCCGATGTCGACAAGGCCGTCAACCTCGCGGCGTGGGGTTCCTTCCTGCACCAGGGGCAGATCTGCATGTCGATCGGACGCCACGTCGTGCATGAAAGCATCTTCGACCAGTATGTTGAGAAGCTTGCGGCGAAGGCTGAGTCGATGGCGGTCGGCAACCCGGCAACGGACCACGTGCATCTCGGCCCGATCATCGATGAGAACCAGCGCGACCGGATTCACCGATTGGTCCTGGACTCCGTCGAGGCGGGCGCGGAGTTGAAGGCCGGCGGCAGTTACGACGGACTGTTCTACCGCCCGACCGTGCTGGCGAATTCACCGTTGGACGGCCCGGCCTACTGCGAGGAGGTTTTCGGCCCGGTCGCATCCGTCGTCAAGTTCAGCACGGACGACGAGGCCGTGCAACTGGCGAGCGCGAGCGACTACGGTCTGTCACTCGGGATCGTGACGTCGGATGCCATGCGCGGGCTCGAGTTGGCGCAGCGCATTCCGTCAGGCATCGTCCACATCAACGACCAGACCGTGAACGACGAAGCGAATGCCCCCTTTGGCGGCGTTGGTGCGTCCGGTACCGGATCGCGTCAGGGCGGTGCCGAGGCGAACATCGAAGCGTTCACGGAGACGCGTTGGATTACGATGCGCCGCGTTCCGGGGGCCTTCCCGTTCTGAGTGACGGGTCGTGCCCGCGAGGTTGAAGACGGTCACCGTGCAGTTCATTGTGCAACGCACCCCAACGTGACGTAACCGCCACCCGAAGAGTGGATGCCCGGCTCCGGGCATCCACTCTTTCCGTGGATTCAGTCGTGGAGCAACTTACCGAGCGTCTCCCCGAGGTGGTCGTGTTCGGCCGGGGCGAGACCGCCGTTTCCACCGATTGAATGAAGCAATCGGGACCAGAATCAGTCATGACTGCCTCTCAGCGTCGGGTTCCGCGCAGAAGCTGCGCTGCCAACCGTACCGGGGGATTCGGCGCTCCGTAGTCGCCGTAGAACAGGGCCGGCAGGCCGAGATCCTGCAACGCAGCCCAGAGCGGGTAGAACTGCTCGTCGCTCGGGTTGAAGGTCTGCACCGTGGGGTGGAATTTGAAGCCGCGCACGCCGAAATCACCGGCCAAGCGCAGGGCTTGGGTGATGGCACCCGCTCCCCGAGTGGGGTCGACCGAGCCGAAGGCAATCAGCATGTCATTGTTGCGGGCTGCGCCGATCGCAGTCTCCTCGCTGCTGTTCGGCCGTTGGTTCAGGTTGCGGGAAGGGTCGACGGCGAGCACCACCGCGGCCGTCTTGCGTTCGCGGTACAGTTCGTCGATCTCGTCGAGTACAGACACCGTCGATCTGACCACCGACCGCCTACGCGAACCGGACCGGTTGCGGGACACCGATCTGGCCAACGAAATCGGATTCATGACCGCGCGGGCACGCTCGGTTGGTTCCGGCAGGGCGGATACCGTGCTCGCCGAGCTGGATCTGCGCGTGCGCTCCTATTCGGTGCCGTCGCTGGCCTGCAGCGGGCAAAACCCGTCCCGGCGCGAGCTCGCGGGTTTTCTCAGCCTCGACCCGAGCCAGATCGTGGCCCTGGTCGATCACTTGGAAAACCGTGGTGCGGTCACCCGCGACCAGGACCCACGGGATCGCCGGTCCAATGTGATCGTGGCCACGCAGCCCGGCCGGCTGCTCTGTCGGCAGGCCCGCGCCGTCATCCAGACCGCCGAGGACCGCTCCCTGCATGACCTCAACCCCGCCGAACGCGAACAGTTGCCCTCCCTGCTGCGCCGCATCGCCTTCGAGCCGACGGCCTGAAGTACTCGCTAACTCGGGCATCCGCTCTGACCTCCTGCGCGGCATAACTCCTGCAATTTGTGCGCTTGTCAGAACTGTTCCGCAGAATCACGCGGAAGCCGTCGACGGGTTCCAGAAATTGCAGGAGTTATCCGCCAGAGAAATGGCAGACACTTTTGCCCATGCACTCAGGCCGGCAATGCGTGCCGGCCTGTATCGTGTCAATTTCGGGTGCACTGGGCCAAGATGGGCATGAATCCACTGACCCAACTGCACGATAACGAGGAGACAGTCATGACCGACACGAGCATCGGAACCGGCAGCAAGGACGACCCGTGGGTGCTGCGCACTCCGCCCTGGTCGTCGGAATACCTCATGTATCGCGATGAGGCTGCCGACCCTCCATCACTGATCTGCAAGGTCGGGTCCACGACGCTCTCCTATCGACTGAGCTGCATTGAGGACCTGCACGCCATGCTCACAGAGAACGGTGATTGGGTCGAGCTGGGCGCCGCCGACGAGAAGAAGGAGGCCAAGCCCGACACCGTCGAGGCCTGGGGTTGCGCGGAGAGCAACCCGGTCGGAGGCTGGTACGGCCTGAAGAACGGGTTTCGCGGTCGTTTCGGCATGTACGTTCCGCCGTTGCTCGAAGCCCTCGGCCTTGCCGAGGTCGAGCACAACCCGCGCAATAACCGGATGCGCGCGCTCTGAGCACCGTCGGGTCGCGGCCGTCCGGGCGAGCGTCGGCGCTGGGCGCACGTTGGCTTGCCTGGCGTACGTTTGATCCTGCGCCCGGCACCGAAACCCCGACCACCCCAGAGCGGATGCCCCGCCCGGCCCTACGCGCGCGCGCGCGCGCGCGCCTCCAGCAGCTGCCGCTCGGCCCGCTCGAGGTACTCGACCATGAGCGCGGCGGCCTCGGTGCGCGCACCCGCCTCGAAACGCTCGAGGATTCCCGCGTTCTCGTCAACATAGGGCGCGTGGAACAGCGGGTCAGCGACCATGGAATGAAATACCAGCCGCATCTCCGCGAGCACCTGAGCCATCTGCCGGCTCAATCTCTCGCTGCCGGCCAGCGCCACGACGCCGGCATGAAAGTCTTGGTTGGCGCCGGCCATATCGGCCACAGAGCCCCGTGACCGGGCCAGGCGGGCGCGCTCGATCGCGGCGTGCAGGGCATCCGTTGTGGGGCTGGCCGACCATAACAGCGCCGCCGGTTCCAGAAAGCGCCGCACCCGGTAGATCTCACGGATGTCATCGGTGGTCGGTCGTGCCACGAACACACCCCGGTTCGGGATGCGCGCCACCATGTGCTCGATGGCGAGCGTCGCAAAGGCCTCCCGAAGGGTGTTCCGGGAGACGCCGAGGAGATCGCAGAGCCGCTCCTCCGACAGCTTCGTACCGGGAACCAACTGCCCGGCGGCGATGCGCCCGCGCAGCACCTCCGCGGCCCAGCTGCCGGTCTCGGCGTGGCGCACCTTCGCGCCCTGACCACGCAGGTCGGCAAAGATCTGGTCGAGAGTCATTCCCCCAGAGTAGCGATTGGGCCGCTCAGGTATCGATGCGAGCGATGGCCTCGTTCAGGGCAACGTTGTCTCCCGCGGCCACGAGCACACCGCCCAGCGTTCCCGAGCGGTGCGCCACGACGGTCGATTCCATCTTCATGGCTTCGAGCACCAGAAGAGGATCGCCCGCGGCCACCGTGGAGCCCTCCTCGACCAGCCATTTGACCACGGTGCCGACCATGCCGGAGTGGAGCTCGGCCGGGTCGAATTCGTCGATCACCGGCGCCGCGACAGCGGGAGCGCCGTGCACGAGGCCGCCCAGCAGGCTCTCTGGCAGCCCGAGCGCCACCCGACGCCCGTCGAGCTCGATCGTGATCGTGCGGCGGCCGCCGGCCGGGGATGCAGTAACCAGCGAGGGGTCGGCCACGAGCTGCTCGGCGAATTCGGTCTCGATCCAGCTCGTGTACACGCCGAGCCGGTCAGGCCCGGTGAACGCCGGCAGGTCGACGACGGCGCGGTGAAAGGGCAGCACGGTCGGCAGCCCGGCGATCTCGAACTCGGCGAGCGCCCGGCGGGCCCGGCGCAGGGCCTGCGGCCGGTCGGCGCCGGTCACGATGAGCTTGGCGAGCAGCGAATCGAATTGCGGCGCCACCGAATCATTAGAGCGGATGCCCGCATCCACCCGGATTCCCGGCCCCGTCGGTACGGTGAACGTGGTTACGGTGCCCGGCGCGGGCAGAAAGCCGCGGCCCGGGTCCTCGGCGTTGATGCGGAATTCGAAGGAGTGGCCGCGCGGCACCGGGTCTTCGGCAACCGGCAGCTCTCCGCCGGCGGCGATGGCCAGCTGGGCAAGCACGATGTCAACACCGGAGGTCTCTTCGGTGATCGGGTGCTCCACCTGCAGGCGCGTGTTCACCTCGAGAAAGGAGATGCTGCCGTCCTCGGCCAGCAAATACTCCACGGTGCCGGCGCCGGCATATCCGGCCTCACGGCAGATGGCCTTCGCCGAGGTGTAAATAAGATCCCGCTGGTCAGCGGTGAGAAACGGTGCCGGCGCCTCCTCGACCAATTTCTGGTTGCGGCGCTGCAGCGAGCAGTCGCGGGTGCCGACGACGATCACCCCGCCGTGCCCGTCGGCCAGAATCTGCGCTTCGACGTGCCGGGGCCGGTTCAGAAAGCGCTCAACGTAGCATTCGCCGCGACCAAACGCGGCCATGCTCTCGCGCACGGCGGAGTCGAACGCCTCCTCGATCGCGTCCAGCTCCCAGACCACCTTCATTCCGCGGCCGCCGCCGCCGAACGCCGCCTTGATTGCGACCGGAAGGCCGTGTTCCTCGGCGAAGGCACGCACCTCCACAGCGGTCTCGAGCGTGCCGTTCGAGCCGGCCACGAGCGGAGCGCCGACTCGCACGGCGATTTCGCGCGCCGACACCTTGTTTCCCAGCAACCGGATGCTCGCCGGGCTCGGCCCGATCCAGATCAGCCCGGCGTCCTGCACGGCCTGGGCGAAGTCGGCGTTCTCGGAGAGAAAGCCGTAGCCCGGGTGCACGGCGTCGGCACCGGCCCGCCGGGCGATGGCCAACAGTTTCGGCACATTGAGATAGGTGTCAGCTGGGCTGTCACCGCCCAGCGCGTAGGCCTCGTTGGCCATACCCACGTGCAGGGCGTCGGCGTCGACATCCGCGTAGACAGCGACGGAGGTGAGCCCGGCATCTGAGCAGCCGCGAATGATGCGCACGGCGATTTCGCCACGGTTGGCGATGAGTACTTTCTGCACGGTTCAGCTCTCGTTTGAAGGAATTGGAGTGAAGCGGATGCGCGCGCCCGTGCCGAGCTGCGCCGCCCGGTCCAGGTCGGCGTGCAGCACCACGCCGAGCACCGGGTAGCCGCCGGTGACGGGGTGGTCGGCGAGGAATAACACCGGAACACCGGAGGCCGGCAGCTGGATGGCTCCGGACACGGTGCCCTCACTCGGCAGTTCGCCGCCGTGGGCACGTACAAGGGCCGGTCCGTCGAGGCGCAGGCCGATGCGGTTCGACTGGGCGGTGACGGCCCAGTCGATGCGGTCGAAGTCGGCGAGGGTGCTGGCGCTGAACCAGTCGGCGCGCGGGCCGGGAACATAGCGCAGCACGGTCACCGCGGCGGGCGGGTCGACCGCGGGCTCGGCGGCACCGACCACGCTCGTGGGCGGGGCCGGCAGCACACGCAACGCCCGACCGGCAACGAGCGGTGCCGGGCCGATGCCCGACATCGAGTCGGTCGAACGGCTGCCGAGCACGAGCGATTCGTCGAGGCCGCCGCGCACGGCGACATAGCTGCGCACGCCCCAGAGCGGCGCGCCCAGGCTCAGCCGCTCGCCGGTGTGCAGCGCGAACGGGGCATCGGTCGGCACGACGCGGGGTTCGGCACCCGTTTTGCTGATCGTGATCAGAATGGATGCCCCCGCCACCGCGAGTACCTGCTCCGTACGGGCTTCGAGCACGAGGCCGCCGAGGGCGTTTTCGAGCACGGCGGCCGAGCCGGGGTTGCCAACCAGCCGGTTGGCGCGGCGCAGGGCGCCACGATCGAGGGCGCCGGCGCCGGCCACACCGAGGTGGGCGAGGCCGGGGCGGCCGAGATCCTGCACGGTGGTTTGCAGGCCGGGCTGCACGACGACGAGGTCCCCGGGGCGTTGTGCCTCCGCCATCGAGGCCGTCGAGGCCGTCGAGGCCGTCGGTGCGACGCGCAGGAACTCACGCACGGCACGAAACTGCACCCGGTTGCCGGGTTGCACGAGGGCCGGCTGGTCGCGGTCGAGGTTCCACAGGGCGGCGTCGGTGCGGCCGATCAGCTGCCAGCCGCCGGGACTGACCCGAGGATACACGGCCGAATAGCCGTCGGCGAGCGCCACCGCGCCGGCCGGCACGGCCTTCCGCGGGGTGGCGCGCCGGGAGACGCGCAGGCGGTCGTCGCCGACGAGGTACGCGAAGCCGGGGGCGAAGCCGCCGAACGCGGCGGTCCACAGCTGACCGGTGTGCGCCGCGATCACGCCGCCCTGGCCCAGGCCGGTGAGCTCGCCAACCTCGGCGAGGTCGTCCCCGTCATAAATCACGTCGATGGTCACGAGCCCGTCGTTCCCGGCCTGAATCGTGCGCGGTTTTATCGCGCGCAGCCGGGCAGCAAAGCTGCGGGCCGCTGTCGCCGAGTCGGCCGTCACGAGCACGGTTTCAGCGGCCGCGACGACATCGACCTGCCCGGGCAGCGGATGCTCGCGCAGCGCCTCATACAATCCGAGGACCTCGGTGAGCGTGCCGAGCTGCACGAGCACCGCCCGCTCACCCACGGCCCGGATGGATCGAATGGGGGTCGGCATCCGCTAGACGAAACTGGCGATGGACACGCCGGCGGCCGACAGGGCGGAACGCACCGCTGCGGCGAGCCGCACGGCGTCGGGGGTGTCGCCGTGCAGGCAGATGCTCGCTGCCGGCACCGCGATGACCGAACCATCGACGGCGACGACGGTGCCCTCGAGGGCGAGGCGCACAACCTGCGCCGTCACCGCGTCGACCGAGTGCAGCACCGCGCCCGGCAGCGTGCGTGACACCAGGCTGCCGTCGGGGTTATAAGCACGATCGGCGAAGGCTTCGGCTACGGTGCGGAGGCCCGCGGCCTGGGCGACTCGTTCTATCTCACTGTTCGGCAGCACCATGAGCGGCAGGCTAGGGTCGACGGCGAGCACGGCGTCGACCACGGCACGGGCCTGCACCGGGTGACGAGCGATCGTGTTGTACAGGGCGCCGTGCGGTTTCACGTACTGCACCCGCGTGCCGGCTGCGCGGGCGAGGGCCTGCACCGCGCCGATCTGGTAGATCACGTCGTTGCTGAGCTCGGCCGCATCCATCTCGATGAACCGGCGGCCGAAACCGGCCAGGTCGCGATAGCCGGGGTGCGCGCCCACCGTCACGCCAGCAGCGGCGGCGGCAGCGCAGGTCGCACGAATAGTCGTCGGGTCGCCGGCGTGGAATCCGCCGGCCACGTTGACGCTCGTGACCGAAGCGATGATGGCGGCATCGTCGCCGAAGGTCCAGTTGCCGAAAGATTCTCCGACGTCGCTGTTCAGATCGATCGTTGCCATAGGTTCTATGCTGCCGTATCGGTCGGCTTCACGAGGGCGGATGCCGACAACAGCGCATCCCAGGCGAAGGTCGCCAGCCAGTGCGAGGACATGAACTCCTGCGCGACGACGGCCTCGAGTCCGGCCCGCAGCAGCGGTTCCCTGGCCGCGGTCAGGGCTGCCACTGCTGGTGCCGACTCCGGCGCCCGACCCAGCGCACGCAGAATGCGTGCCACCTGCCCGGCGCGGGAGAGGTTCAGCCCGTGCAGGTGCACGAGGTAGCCGTCGGTTTCATCGGTGACCCGAAACGGGCGCACGATGCGTGAATCGGCCGTCAAGCTGGGCAGAAAGGACACGAACCAGGCGTCGAATTGCTCGGGCGCCAGCACCCGGCGCAGCAGGTCTGCCTCGCTCAGACCGGCGGAAAGAAAGTCCTGGCCGCTCATTTCCCAGTCGCCGGGCCAGTCGGCATCCGCTTCGAACCAGGCGAGGGTCGCGGTTTCACAGGCCGCAGCAGCGTCGGCGCGGCCGAGGGCTCGAAAAGCGTCGAGCATCAAGCCAAGCCCGAACGCCGTATTGGTGTGCAGACCGTGACGCACCGGCCATTCGGCCTTGCCCGCCCAGGCCACGAACAGTTCGGCCACAGTGTCGACGATCGGATCGAGAGCGGATGCCCACCCGCGAATCTCGGCGTCGGTCGACGCCGCGCAGGTGGCCGCGAGCCGCACCAGCCAGGCCCAGCCGTATGGGCGTTCCCAGCTGGGGTTGGCGAGCAGGTACGCGCCCTCGACGCGCAGCTTCTCCACCGTGAGGTTGGCGCCGATCGCTTGACGGAGGGCAGCCTCCCGCTCACTGTCCAGACCGTGCTCGAGCAGCATCACGCCCAGGGCGTGCATGTGCACGCAGGAATGCCAGTCGAACGAGGTGTAGAACGACGGGTGGATCTGCTCGGGCGTTGGTCGATCATCCGCTGCATGCGTGGTGTGGTGCGCCGAGTGCGGGTAGGGCCTGGCCAGATTGTCGAGAACGACATCGGCGTAGGTCGGTGCCAGCCCAGCCAGCAGTGCGGGTGCGTCGAGAACGGTTGATGCGTCGGGCATGGTGCTCCACTTCGTTGTGCGGTTTAGAACGCGAGAAAGTACATCAGGGCAACGTTGACGCCGAGCATGGGCACGCCGGTACCGACCTGCGCCTTGATCACCCCGTACTTATCCTTCATCTCCAGCAGGGCTGAGGGAACCAGGTTGAAGTTGGCGGCCATGGGGGTGACCAGGGTGCCGCAGAATCCGGAGAGCATGCCGATGGCAAAGACGGCGGCCGGGTTGCCGTCAAAGATCTGCACGAGTACCGGCCAGCCGATGGCGGCGGTCATGATCGGGAATGCCGCGAAGGCGTTGCCCATCAGCACGGTGAACAGGAACATGCCAACGCAGTAGACGAGCACGGCGGCGATCAGCGAGCCGTCCGGCAGAACGACGGTCGCGAGGGTGCCCACGGCCACGCCCACGCCGGCCTTGGTGAAGAGGATGCCCAGGGTCGACAACATTTGCGGCAACAGTGCCGCCCAGCCGATCGACTCCAGAATCCGACGCCCTTCGAGAATGGGGGTGAAGAGCTGGCGCGGCCGCAGAATGAACAGGCCGACGATCACGCCCGCGAGCGAACCGATTCCGAGAGCGACCAGGGTCGTGTTGACCGGGCTGATCAGCAGCTGTCCGTTGATGGAGATGTAGGGGGCCAGCAGCACGATGAGCACCGTGACGACCGGCAGGGTCAGTGCCGGGATGAACAGTTTGTTGCCGAATCGGCGAGAGGAGACATCGCGTTCCTCAGCAGTGGTCGTGCGTGCCCGGCCGTCTTTGAGCCGGCCGGTGCTCGCGAGCACGACCATGACGATGACGGCGATACCGAGAATCCAGCCGGGAGCCTGTTCGCTCTGCACCCAGGTGCCGTAGAAGAAGCAGAGGCCCAGGAGGCCCCAGAAGGCTGAGCTTCCCCAGCGGCGAGGGTGGCCCGCATCGCCGGCGATGAGCAGCGCCCAGGCCAGAAAGAGCGCGCCGACAAACCAGTAAACCGCTTCAACGCCAATCATGCCGTGCCTCCTGCGTTGATGATCTCGACGTTGTCGGCGGCCTCAATGGCGCGCACCTCGCGGTCGAGCTGTTTGTCGAGTCGAAGCAGCCGGAATCCATGCACGAGCAGGGCGGCGATGGCGGTCGGGATCGCCCAGACGGCAACGTGCAGGGGGTCGAGCTGCAGACCATAGGTGGCATCGACGAAGGTGGTGATCAGCAGAATCGAGCCGACGGCCACGAAGATATCTTCGCCAAAGAACACGCCGACGTTGTCGGTCGCGGCCGAATGCGCCTTGATCTTCTCCTTGATCGGGTCGGGAACCGTGCCGTAGCGCCGCAGGGCCGCGCCCTCCGCCATCGGAAAGATGAGCGGACGCACGGTCTGCGCGTGGCCGCCGACACTGTTCAGCCCGAGCGCCGCCGTAGCCTGGCGAATAACGAGGTAGCCGATCAGCACCCGGCCCGTGGTCAGCCGCGACAGCCGGGAAATCAGTCGTTTGGCCTGCTGTTGCAGGCCGAAGCGTTCGATCAGTCCAATAACCGGGAGCACGATCACGAAAACGGTCACCGAGCGACTGCTGGCAAAGCCCGTTCCGAAGGCATCCAGAATCTCCAGCGGCGTCAGCCCGCCGAGCAGAGCCGTGACGATCCCCGAGACCGTGACCACGACCAGGGGGTTCATGCGAATGGCAAACCCCACGATGACGAGCAACACACCAATCAGTACGAGCATATTTCTCCCAGTAGCGCCCGCGTACCCGGGTATCCGGGTACGCCAAATAAACCCGTGATCACCGGGGGTATTGCTCGCCATTTCAGAGCGGATGCCCGATCAGCGTTTTCCAGAGCCTACCGAATTGTTGAACAATCCCACAAGACTTTGGCGGCAACTTCTGTCGAGCCCCCTCGCGCAATCGCTTCAAATCTAAACGAGTTCTCACGGTGCGCTTGCGCCCGGCTTAGCTGCGGGCGCCACACTGAAGCACGGCTTGCCCGCGCAGGTACCCCACGTAGACGTCGACAATGTTTGATCGGGGTCAAAATCGTAGCCCGTCCGACATGCACTCAGTATGGCCGCTGCCACCGATACCCGAGCACGCGAACACATGCCGACCCAGATCATCGACCCCCCTAATGGGTGTGACCCATAAAGGGTAGACAAGGAGTCTACTCCTCAATATTGTATTAATACCTGCGGCAATACAGTCCGCGGGATGCGATCGATAACTGGAGTGAAGCACATGATGCGAAGCAAAGTTAAGACCGGCGCCCTCTCGGCGCTCCTGATCGGCACGTTAGTCGGTACCGGCGGTTTTCTGTCGGCCGGCGCAGCCTCAGCCGCCATCGCGCCGGGTTCACTGACTACGACCACGTCAACGTCTGCGGATGTCGACCGTTGGGTCGTTCCGCAGACTCAACAGGGCGGCGACTACTGGACCGCCGAGCGCATGCAGTCCGCCATCCCCGGCGAAGTACTGGTGCAGGACAACGTCGCGGCCGGCATGATCGGCGCCGTCGCAGCCGGAGCCACCTCGCTCGTGGCCCCGCAGCAGGCCGACCCCGACCAGTCGCCCACGGCCACCCAGGTCTCTCCCATCTCGCACATCGGCAAGATCTTCTTCACCCTCGGCGGCACCGACTACGTTTGTTCCGGCAACTCCATCTCGGCCGCGAACGAGAACACCGTCGTCACTGCCGGGCACTGCGTCAATGAAGGTCCCGGCAACTTCGCCTCACGCCTCATCTTCGTGCCAGCCTACGAGAACGGCTCGGCACCGTTCGGCCAGTGGAATGCCACCGAGCTCTACGCTCCCACCCAGTGGAGCAATAACGGCGACATCAGCTATGACACCGGCTTCGCCATCGTCGCCTCGCCCACCGGAACCTCGCTGAGCGACAGCGTCGGAGCCTCGGGCGTCACGTTCAACCAGAGCCGCGGCCTCACCTACACCGCCTACGGTTACCCGGCGGCCCCGCCCTTCACCGGCGAGACCCTGCAGTCCTGCTACGGCACCGCCAGCGCCGACCCCTACGGCCAGAGCCAGTCACAGGGAATCCCGTGCGACATGACCGGCGGCTCCTCTGGCGGCCCGTGGATGATCGGCAACGGCTCCAGCGGCCTGCAAAACTCAGTCAACAGCTTTGGCTACAACAACATCGCCAACACCATGTTCGGCCCGTACTGGGGCTCGGTCATCGAGAATACCTATGTCGCAGCATCCGCTTGATCCGAGCGACGCAGCCGACGTGACCCGCCAAAAACTCGACCCCGAGACTGACGATTGGAACGAAGAGCGGATGCGCGCGGCCCGGCCGCGCAGCATCCGCCTGAACCCAGACGGGTCGCGCGAACAGGACACTGACGAACCGGAATCCTGAATATCTGAAGGCCCCGCCCAGAACCTGAGCGGGGCCTTCAGCTTTGGCGACTAGACCGGAGCCAGCTCCTCAACCGTAAACGCGGCCTCGGTAGTGTCCTCGATGTCCTGCAAGCTCACGCCCGGGGCGCGCTGCCGCAACACGAGGCCGGTCGGCGTGACGTCAAAGACGGCGGTGTCGCTGATGATACGGTCCACGACGCGCACGCCGGTCAGCGGCAGGGTGCACTCGGTGACAATCTTCGGCGTGCCGTCTTTGGCGACGTGCTCGGTGAGCACGACCACCCGCGGGGTGCCGGCCACGAGATCCATTGCGCCGCCCATCCCCTTGACCATCTTGCCCGGGATGGTCCAGTTGGCGAGGTCGCCAAGCCCGGAGACCTGCATGGCGCCGAGAATGGCGACCTTCACGTGGCCGCCGCGGATCATGCCGAACGACGTCGCCGAGTCGAAGATCGACGCCCCGGGCAGCACCGTGACGGTCTGCTTGCCGGCGTTGATCAGGTCGGCATCTTCCTCGCCCTCGAAGGGGAACGGCCCCATGCCGAGTAGGCCATTCTCGCTCTGCAGGGTCACGTGGATTCCCTCGGGCAGGTTGTTGGCCACGAGCGTCGGAATGCCGATCCCGAGGTTCACGTAGTCGCCGTCGCTCAGTTCCTGCGCCGCGATCGCGGCCATTTCGTCTCTGGTCCAAGCCATGGTCATTCTCCCTAAGCGGATGCCAGCACGGGCCGGCTGCGCACGGTGCGCTGTTCGATGTCTTTGACCCGCGCCGAGGCCTGGATCAGGCGCTGCACGTACACCCCGGGGGTGATCACGTGGTTCGGGTCGATGTCGCCCGGCTCGACGATCAGCTCCGCCTCGGCGATGGTGACGAGCCCCGCGGTCGCGACGACCGGGTTGAAGTTGCGGGCAGTGAAGCGGTACTCGAGGTTGCCGAGGGTGTCGGCGCGCCAGGCCTTGACCAGCGCGACGTCGGCGACGATGCCGCGTTCCTGCAGGTAGGTTTCGCCGTCGAAGTCGGCGAGCGGCTTGCCCTCGGCGATAAGCGTGCCCACGCCGGTCTTGGTATAGAACGCGGGAATGCCCGCGCCGCCGGCCCGCAGCCGCTCAGCGAGGGTGCCCTGAGGGCTGAACTCCACCTCGAGTACGCCGGCCAAAAACTGCTCGGCGAACAGCTTGTTCTCACCCACATACGAGGCGATGACCTTGCGAACCTGGCCGGCTTCGAGCAGCACGCCCAGCCCCTTGCCGTCAACGCCCATGTTGTTCGACACGACGGTGAGATCTTTCACACCGGATGCCCGCACCGCGTCGATGAGATCGGCCGGAATTCCGCTGAGGCCGAATCCGCCGACCGCGAGCACCATCCCGTCGCGCAGTACATCCTGCAGCGCCTCGCTCGCGCTGGCCTGAACCTTAGACATGCTGTCTCCTCGTTGAGTGATGATCCTGCGGTGTCCATCTTGTGGACATCGGCACGTAACGTCATGGTATTCAGGCGCAACAGGCCCTGTCAATTGCTAGTTTCATGAGAATCCACCCCGTGAACAGTAAGCTGCTATTCATCCACATTATGGACAAAGGAGTCGAGATGACCGGTCAGTGGCCCGCCCGCGAGCCTCGGAAGGCCCACACAACGCAGCCACCACGCCCGGCCCGGCAGCCACCGCTGGCCCAGCCCGTGCAGGGCGCTCAGGTCGTGGCGCGAATTGCCCTATTGTTGCGCCTGGTCGGACGAAACCCTTCGGGCACTCCCCTGGCCGAGATCGTGCGGGACTCCGGCCTGACCCGGCCCACGGTGCACCGACTGCTCACCTCGCTCGCCGCCGAGGGGCTGCTCGACCATGACGCCGCGCGGCACACCTGGCACTACGGACCAGAGGTCTTCGTCATGGGAACGGTCGCCGCCGCCCGCTACCCGATTGAAGAGCTCGCCCGACCGAGTCTCGTTCGCCTCGCCGAGGAGACCGGCGAAAGCGCGTTCCTCTCCATCCGGCGCGGCGCCGAAACCGTCTGCCTGCTCCGCGAGGAGGGCAGCTTCCCCATACGCTCCTTCGTGCTGCACGAGGGGGTGCGCTTTCCGTTGGGGGTCGCATCCGCTGGAATGGCGATTCTGGCCTACCTGCCCGACGCCGAAGTGGATGCCCTCCTCGCCGACACTGGTCTCGGCGAAACCGAGACCATCGCGGCTCGCTGGGGCGCCCAGCATTCACCCGCGAGCATCCGCGCCAATCTGGAACGCACCCGGGTCACCGGTTACGCGGTCAACCCCGGACTCATTCTGGAGGGCAGCTGGGGCATGGGCGCAGCGATCTTCGACCGCAGCGGACGACCAGGCTGGGCGCTCTCACTCACCGGAATCGAGCCACGGTTCAAGCCCGAACGGCAGAAGGTGCTCGGCCAGCTGCTGCTCGACGAGGCCAGCCGCATCACCCAGACCCTGCAGCGGCCCCCACTCACCTAGCCAACGACGCGAGACGACGGAATCTGCCCCATTCGCCCGGCCCTCCACCCGCAGCGGGCAGCAATCTGGTCGGGGAACGAGAAAAGTCCCGACCGCGGCCGGGACTTTTCTTACAGTGTGGTGGAGCTTAGGAGATTCGAACTCCTGACCTTCTCATTGCGAACGAGACGCGCTACCAACTGCGCCAAAGCCCCAAGCTGCCTTTGAAGAATATCACGGGCTGGGCGACAGTTTCACCGCTTTCGAGCGTGAGGCACGATTTCGAGACCGCGCCTGGCGCCCGAGTGCGGCGAACTAAACCGCGCGACGGCGTCGCAGTACGGCGTCGAGGTCGGTCATGCCCGGCTCCGGCTCACCGACGATGCCCATCGACGCGAATCGACTCGGCACCGCGGCAGACTCGGGGCGCACCAAGGGCGTGACCGCCCGGTTGGCTTCCTCGGCGAGCGCGGCGGCGCGGCGGGCCACCTCCGCCTCGGCGGCAGCCTTGCGCAGCTGATTGGCCGCTTCAACGGATGCCATCGCCGTCTGCGCGATGGATCCGCGCGACAGGTGCAGCGCGCGTGGCAGCGGCTGGGGCGTCCAGGTGGCTGCGGCGACCGGAGTCTCTTCGAGCAGAACGGGTTCAAAGGTCTGGCCGATCAGCACTGGCAGCTCAACCGGGGCTTCCAGCCGCACGATGCGGGCAGAGCGGGCGACCGTGGCCAGGCGGCCCAGGACGCCGAACGCGGCGACCATGACGACTCCGCCGCTGACCAGCGCGGTGAACGAACCCGACAGAGCGGGCGCGATTCCGGATCCAGCCAGCACGAGGCCGGCCAGCAGAATCGTCGACACCGAGCCGCGAAAGCGTCGAAGCCGGCGGAGTTTCTTCACCGGCGACTCCGGCAGGCGCGGTGTGGCTGCGGCGGCCACAGCGGCGGCGGCGCGGCGAACATCGCGAGCAGCATCCGCTACCGCCTGCGCTTCAACCCGTTCGGACTGCTCGACCCGGGCCAGAACCCGCTGCTGCTCAGCCACGGTGCGAGCCGTCGCCTCAAGCCGCACTTGCTGAGGAACCTCGGCTGTTTCCGCCAGAATACGCAGTGTCTGCTGCAATCGCACCGCATTTCGTTCGGTCGCCTGATACTGCTTGCGCCGCGACCAGGTGGGCATCAGATAGGCAACCCAGAGCACGGCAGCCACCGCCACCATGACCCCGCCGCCCAATGCCTCACTACTCATGTTGACAACGGTAAGAGGCGCGGGCGCATCCGCCGAGGATTACTCTCGGTGTGTCACCTAACTTAATGCACTGATCCTGCCCCCGAACAGGGAAATTCTTCACCGTCATCGGGTGATGACACGCACCGGATGCGCGGCCGACTCGAGATCTGCCGTGGTGACGCTCGCGGCATCCGCTGGCACCATGCCATCCTGCCAGCGGCGCATGACGCCCTGGCCGAGTTCTTCGGCGACCAGACCGAAGCAAAAGTGATCGCGCCAGTCGCCGTTGATGTGGATATAGCGGCGGCGCAGTCCCTCGTACCGAAAGCCGAGTTTCTCGACGACGCGCAGGCTGGCCTTGTTCTCGGGGCGGATGCAGATTTCCATGCGATGCAGGCCGAGCTGGTAGAAGCAGTAATCGGTGGCGAGGGCCACGGCCGTGGGAGTAACCGACTGGCCAGCGAATTTCTCGCTCACCCAGTATCCGATCGTCGCCGACGACAGCGATCCCCAGGTGATCGACGAGACGTTGAGCTGGCCGGCCAGTTCACCGTTCTGCTCCACGATGAACGGCAGACCGTGGCCCGACCGTGAGTGCGTCAACAGACTACGGATACTCGCCCGCGTGTCGAAGGACATCGGCGCGTACGGATTGGTCGCCTCCCACTTGCGCAGCCACGACCGGTTGGCCAGCAATTCGCCCTCGAGGGTGCGCGCATCGCGCAAGCGGATGGGGCGCAGGGTGACGGTGCCCTCACGAAGGGTCGGAATTGCGATCGGCACGGTTCGCCTGTCTGTTTTGGAATGGAAGCTGGGTGATGATTTAGTCGAGCGTGGCGACGAATTCGCGCAGCCACGGTTTCAGGTCGGCACCGAGATCTTCACGATCGACGGCGAGTTGCACAATGGCCTTGATGTAATCGAGCCGATCGCCGGTGTCATAGCGCCGACCGCGAAAGATCAGGCCATATACGCCGCCGGTCGACTCGGGGTTGACGGCCATCTCCTGCAGGGCGTCGGTGAGCTGAATCTCGTTGCCCTTGCCGGGCGCCGTGTGTTCCAGAATATCGAAGACTTCGGGGCGCAGCACGTAGCGACCGATGATGGCGAGGTTCGAGGGGGCATCGGCGGCGCTCGGCTTTTCGACCAGGCCGGTGATGCGCACGACGTCGGGATCGTCGGTGGCCTCGACCGCGGCCGCGCCATACATATGAATCTGCGAGGGGTCCACCTCGAGCAGAGCCACGATGCTGGCACCGCGCTTGACCTGTTCCTCGAGCATGCGGGTCAGCAGCGGGTCGCGGGCGTCGATGATGTCGTCACCGAGCAGCACCGCGAAGGGCTCGTTGCCCACGTGCATGCGCGAGCGCAGCACGGCGTGGCCGAGTCCGCGCGGGTCGCCCTGACGCACATAGTGGATGTCGGCGAGTTCGTTGGATTCGCGCACCTTGGCGAGCCGGGTCTGGTCGCCCTTGCGTTCGAGCATGGCCTCAAGTTCGGTCATGCGGTCGAAGTGGTTTTCCAGGGCATTCTTGTTGCGACCGGTAACCATCAGTACGTCGCTGAGGCCGGCCGCGACGGCTTCTTCGACGACATATTGAATCGCCGGCTTGTCAACGACCGGCAACATCTCCTTCGGCATGGCCTTGGTCGCTGGGAGGAAGCGTGTTCCGAGTCCAGCTGCGGGAATGACGGCTTTAGTTATCGGGGTACCCATGGGCACTAGGTTAGTGGCAAGTAGGATGCCTTATATGGACTCCGACACAGGTCATTACAAGCGTGCGCTGAGAGCGGAATTGCGCGAACGCCGCCAGAACATGACCTCCTCGGAACGCGAGGCCGCCACGGCCGGCTTCACCGAAAACCTGCAAAGCCTCGTGCTCGACCTGTCGGCGCGGTCGATCTCCTGTTATTTATCGGCTCGCAACGAGCCAGATACTCGACCTTTTCTCAACTGGGCCACGGCAGAGGGCATCCGGATTTTGTTTCCGATTTCACGTGAAGACGGTCTGCTCGATTGGACCGTCGGCGACGGTGAGGAAGAATTCACCGGCATTTCGGGGGTGCCAGAAGCCGTCGGAACCCTGCTCGGCCCGATCGCCATCAACGATGTCGATCTCATCATCGTTCCGGCGGCGGCCGTCGGTGAGGACGGACTGCGCATGGGCTGGGGTCGCGGCTACTTCGACAAGACCCTCGGATCGATGGAGAAGTGCCCGCCGGTCTACGCCGTGGTGTTCGACAGCGAATATCTGCAGGAAGTTCCTCGCGAGGTGCACGATCAGCCGGTCAACGGCCTCGTAACGCCGACCCGAATCATCGCTTTCTGACCCTTTTCATCGCTCAAGACCCGCATTCTGAACGTGCGGGCCCTTGGGCGCGCATAACCTTAGTACTGGCAGGCGTTTGCCTGTCGGCTCAACCAGCTGGAGATGCAGTGCCTACCTACTCTTACCGTTGCACCGAGTGCGACACCGCCTTCGATATCCAGCAGGCCTTCACGGACCACTCGCTCACGGTGTGCCCGACCTGCCAGGGAAAATTGCGCAAGGTGTTCTCCTCGATCGGCGTGACCTTCAGCGGCTCCGGTTTCTACAGCAACGACTCCAAGTCGGACTCGAAGCGGTCCAATCCCAACCTCGATCGCAAGCCGGCCGAGAAGTCTGCCGACACGTCCGACTCGTCGGCGAGTAAGCCGGCCGAGAAGAAATCCGAGAAGAAGCCCGACAGCACGCCCGCCAAGTCGTCGACACCGTCCTCCTCCGTTTCGGCCGCGAAGGCGTCTTAGGTAGATGGCGCTGACAAAGACGGTCTCCCAAGTCATTCGATTGGAGCACCCCGTGATCAACGGTTTCAAAGAATTCATCATGCGCGGCAACGTCATCGACCTCGCCGTCGCGGTCGTCATCGGCACGGCGTTCACCGCGCTGGTCACCGCCATCGTTACGAGCATCTTCAACCCGCTCATCGCGTCGATCTTCAAGGCGGACTCGCTCGCTAAAGCGCTCCCATTGACTCTTCCCGGTGGCGACAAAATTCTGTTCGGCGCCGTCATCGGTGCCCTGATCAACTTTCTACTGATCGCCGCGGTCGTTTATTTTCTGATCGTGCTGCCCTTGAACAAGCTCAAGGAGGCCCAGGACCGACGCCGCGCCGCCGGGGTTCCCTCCGAGGTCGTCGCCGACCCCACGACCGAGCTCGACCTGCTCACCGAGATCCGTGATCTGCTGGCCAAGAACGCCGCCGCTGACCAGGGCCCCAAGCACTAACTACCAGTGCGGCGGGCGATCCTGCCGCAGTTGAGCCTCGTTGGCGCTGGGCGCACTTCCGGTGTGCGCGACGCCGCCCTCTTCGCGCAGAACCGGCGGGTGCGGGTTGGGGTCGGTGTCCGGTGCCGGCAGCAGCTTGGCGCGCCGAGCCTTGCCGACGGCCTTCACGATCGGCTGACGAGCCGTTCCGAGGGGCGGCACACCGTCAGAAGCATTCACGCGCCGGGCCGCTTCGGAGCGATCGGGTCGCCGGTCGAAAAGGGAGCGGCATCCGTTTTGGGCACACCGGCGATCGCGGCGACGCGCGCGGCGACGGCGTCAGGGTTACTGAACAGCTCGAAGCTGTGCACGCGCAGGTAGTGCCAGCCGAGGCGGCGCAGCACTTCGGGGCGCAGTCGCAGGGACTCGCGCAGGCTTGCCCGGCCGACGACGGCATCCGTTTCGACGACGATCGCGCGGGTTCCGTAGGACGCGGCGAGGGCGAGCTTGCCGCGGTGGCCGAGGCGCACGGTGAGGCCGAGCTTTTCGAGGCGGCCGCCAAGGTCGACCAGCATTGCCTCGCTCGCGTCGGGCACCTGCACCTCATCGCGCCGCGCTTCGGTTTCGCTGAGCACCTGGGACAGGGCGAGGATGCCGTGGCGCTGGCGGTCCTCGTCGATGTCGGCCGGGCGGAAGCAGGAGACGATGTCGAGCGCGCGGCGGGCGCGGGTCATGCCGATCGCGAGCAGGCGTTCGCCGCCGGGTTCGCCGAGCGAACCGAAGTTCGACAGCAGGCGCCCGTGTGGGGTGCGGCCGTAGCCGATCGAGAAGATCACCCGGTCGCGGCTTTGCGCCACGGCCTGCTCGAGGGTGAGCACGGTGAACGGTTCGCTGCGGTCCTTCAAAATGAAGTCCGAGAGGTCGGTGCGCTTGGCGAACGCGGCGAGCACGGCCTGCTGCACGCGCACGGCGTGCCGGGTGCTCGCGGTGATCACCATGAGTGATTCGCGCGGGCGCTTTGACGCGTGGTCGAGCACGAGGTCGACGACCTTGACAACCTCGGCGTCGACGCTCTCGATGGCACCGCTGTCGGCGTCGGGCATGCCGCGGCCGCCGGCCACATAGTTGATGGTGAGGCTGCCGTGGCCGAGAAAGCTTCCGGCCCAGGGCAGGGAGTCGATGCGTCCGCCGTAGAAACGGTGGTTGACGAGTTCGGCGAGGTCTTCGCCGCCGGCCCGGTAGCTGCGGGTGAGGGTGAGGGTCGGCAGCAGTTCGCCAAGGCGGGCCAGGGCGGAGTCGGCGTGCAGGGCGTCCACTGAGACCTCGGGCGCGGCCGTCTCCCCTGAGCCGGCGATACCGGTCTCGAAGGCCGACGGGGTCTGGGTGACCGGGTCACCGAACGCCACGATCTGGCGGCCGCGGCGAATCGCGCCGACGTTTTCGGCGAGGGTTGTGGCGCCGGCGTCGACGAGCAGCACGGTGTCGAAGGTGATCTGGTCGCTGATCCCGGCGATCTCATACGGCGAGGCCAGCCAGACCGGGGCGAGTACGCGGCCGAGGTGCGGGGCAACCTCGTTCAGCCGGGCCGGGGTGGCGCGGTCGGCGCGCAGCAGGCGGCGCAGCTGGTCGGCTTCCTCGGGAAAGTCGACGACGCCGATCTTCCACGTTTCGGCGAGCAGCCAGGCCAAAAGCTTGCCGGTAGCGGATGCGTGCGCCTCGTCGACGAGTTTGAAATCGGCCTCGAGGCGGTCGAGTACCGCAGTGTTGGCGCCGAGCAACGCCCGGTCGCTCGCGAGCATGATCTCGAGCACGGACTGCCACCAGGCCAGCTCAAGCTCGGCGGCGACGTTCTCCTCCGAGACATGTCGCTGGGACAAATCGGTCATCAGCGGGTCGAGGTTGTGCTCGCGCAGCGTTGCCAGCAGTGCGGTGCGCTCGTGCAGGTTCGCGAGCACCTCGCTCTCGGCGGCGAGGCCGGAAATCATCGACACGAGCTCGTTGATCTGGCGCCCGGCGAGAGCGCGCGTCGTGCCACTCGTGCCGAGCGGCACATCGAGCAGACCGAGGTCTTCGGAGACTCGCTGAAAAGCGACGTGCACATCGTTGATGCCGACCGGCACCTCGGGCGTGACACCGGCGGCCGCATAGCGCTGCCAGAGCGTGCGCTGGCTCTGGATGCGGCGCAGGCTCTCATTCATGTCGTTGACCCGCACACCGGGGCGCTGGTATTCCTCGGCGAGCTTACGCAGCCTTCTGCGGCTGGCCGAGCTCATCTCCGACGATTCGCGGCGCGACGAGGTGGCGGCGATCAGCTCGGTGAGCGACCGGTCGTAAACCCCGGGCTGAAACTTGTCGAGCGTTTCGCGAATGTCCAGCAGCAGGCGCAGGTAGATGCCGAGCTCGGTGATGGTCTCGAACGGGCGCAGCCGGGTCTGCCCAATGAGGCCGTTGGCCCGTTCCAGCAGCCGCGGCAGTTCGATCTGGTTGATGCGTTTGGCGAGCTGGTGGCTGTTGGAGGCATCCGCTGTGGAGGTGAACGAGGCACCGTACCAGGGCGAGTCGCCGGGACCGTAGCGGAACTCGCCGAGCACGGCGGCCTTGATCAGGGTGTTGGCAGCGGCTGACCGGGAGTGGGCGAGCAGTTCGAGGGCCTGGCGGTCGAGGCGGGCGGTGGTCGACGGCGGCTCGGGCAGCTGGGCCAGGCGGGCCAGTTCACCGAGCGCGTCGAGCACGGAAACTCCGAGGGCCGAGTCGCGGCGGGTGAGCGCCGACCGGTAGTCGAGCAGCACCTTGCGGAGGCGCACGAGGGCGTCGTCGACGTCGCCGACGCGCGGCTGGGCGGCCTTCTCATTGCGGGTGATCGATTGGATCAGGTCGCGGCGCAGGGTGCGCGGGGTCACGGCGATGCCGGGCAGGCCCACCTGCACGAGGCGGCCGTGGATGCCGTCGAGGCTCGAACGGCGGGCGCTCACCACGAGCACCCGCTTGTGCTGGGCCACGAGCGAGCCGATCGCGTTGACGATGGTCTGAGTGCCGCCGGTACCGGGCAAGGTTTTCACGACGAGGGAGTTGCCGGCCGCGATCTGCGCGACAACGTTCTCCTGCTCGGAGTCGGCGTCGCCGAGCAGCGTGTCGGTGGCCGGCGGGCGGGCATCCTGTCCGATCGGAACCACCGGGTTGTAGGCGGTCTCGATGTTGCGGCGGGCGGTCTTGTTACCGGCCACGGCGTCGAGCAGCGGATGATCAAGGTTCGACGCGTCGGCGGCCAGCGCCCGCCCCACGTCGGCGAAGCTTGAGACCACCAGGCGCGGCACGACGTTGAACCAGGGCAGGTGCGAGGTCAACCCGCGCAGACGGTCGATGACCGGTTGCGGTTTGAACGCGCCATTGGTCACGGCGAGCGCCACAAAAGCGTCGGCGTCGAGCACGATCTGAAACTGGTCCTTCAGGGCGCGGGCGAGTTCCGGGTTGAGAAAGGGCTGGCCCTTGAGCTTGAGTTCGTAGTCGCGGCCGTAGCGGCGAATGGCGAGGGGGCGCAGCAGCACCGGGGCGCTGTAGTCCACATCCTGATAGCGCCATTCGGCGAGGCCGATGGCGAGGTTGACCGATTCGAGGCCGCGCATGGAGCGCAGTTCGATGCCCTTCTGGGTGATCTCGTTCGCGGCCAGGCGGGCGTTACGCAGAGCCAGTTCATCGCGAATGAGGTTGGACAGCAGGGTGGTCTTGCCGATGATGAACTGCGGCAGACCGCCGGGATGCGTGGCGCTTAGCTCGATGCGGGTGCGGGCTTCATCGGTGAAGTGCAGCAGCGGGGAGCGACCGCCGAGCGCGGCGAGTTCGTCGCGCCAGCGCTGCCAGACCGGCTCGGCGATGTTACCGGCGGTGAACGCCGGATCGCCCAGACTGAGGTTGTGTGGACTCGTCACGTTTTGAGGGTCGACGGGAACGACGTCCAGGTACTTGGAAAGCACGTCGTCGTCGTCTTGTTTTCTATCGAGGTGCCACACAGGGATACCCTAATTGGCAAATCACCGGTTTGCCCTGAGGCGGCCGGGGTTTCGCGTGTTTGTGCCCCAATCTGACCGTTCACAGCCAGCCTCGCCGTTTGAACACGATGTACAGGGTGAACCCCATGGCGAGCATCAGAGCGATCGCAAAGGGATAGCCGAGCGGCCAGTGCAGCTCGGGCATGTTGTCGAAGTTCATGCCGTAGATGGTGCCGACCAAGGTTGGGGCGAACAGGATAGCCGCCCAGCTGGAGATCTTCTTCACCTCTTCGCTCTGCGCGAGGCTCGTCTCCGACAGGTGCCGCATCTCGTCGTTCTGGCGTTGGCCCACCAGGGTGCTGTGCACGGTCAGGGCGTTCTGCAGCAGTTGCCGAAACGCGTCGCCGCGCTCCACGATGCGCAGAGTGTGGTCGAGCACGTCACGCAGGTGCCGGTGCAGTTCGAGGTCCACGTTGTACTTGTCGAAGCCCCGCTGCATCGCCTCGAACATGCTTACGAGCGGCTGGGTGGCCCGCTGAAACTCGATCACCTCGCGGGACAGTGCGTAGATGCGCCGGCTGACCTCCGGGTCGCCGTCGAACAGCTGGTCTTCGATCTCGTCGATGTCGTTCTCCAGCCCGGCCACGACCGGCCCGTATTCGTCGACGACCTGGTCGAGAATGGCGTACAGCACGGCCTCCGGGCCGAGGGCGAGCAGGTGCGGGGTGCTCTCCATCCGCTCCCGCACCAGGGCGAGGTCGGGCGATTCGGCGTGGCGAATGGTCACCACGAAATCGGGGCCGACGAACACGTGCAGCTCACCGAATTCGACGCGCTCTTCGTCGTCCATGTAGCGGGCCGGGCGCAACACAATGAACAGGATGTCTGCGTACCGTTCAATCTTCGACCGCTGGTGCCCCTTGAGGGCGTCCTCCACGGCCAGGTGGTGCAGGCTGAACTCGGTCGCGACGGCCCGCACTTCCTCCTCGCTCGGCCGGTACAGCCCGATCCAGGCGAAGCCCTTCTTCTCTTTCATCACTTCGAAGGTCTCGTCGAGGCTCGGCGGCGTGGCAACCCGGTGCCCGTCCACGTAGACCGCGTTGTCCACCAGCGCCATTGGCTCTCCTTCTCCGATCTACCAGTGTGCCACTCGGCGTAGCTGCGCGGTAACGCCGGTGCAGTTTTGCCGGCGGGTACGGTTAGATCGTGCCGCAAACGGATGTTTCCCTCTTGTTACAACCGCGCGCGCCGCTTCCCCAGACCGACCGGCTACTACTCGCCGCCGCTGTCGCCCGGGTCTGCGCCGTTGACCTGACGGCCGTCACCATCGAACAACGCTGCGAACGCTGCGGCGGCGCGCATGGGCGGCCTCGCGTGCTGACACCGGGCGGGGTGCACGTGAGCCTGAGCCGCGCCGGTCGCACCGTTGTCGTTGCCGTGTCGCAGGTCGGACCGATCGGGGTCGACCTGGAGAGCGTGGCCTCGGTCGCCCGGGCCGGATTCGACGACGTCGCGTTCAACGCCGACGAGCGCACCGCCCTAGCGGAGCTGCCGGTCGACGAGCGCGATCGGGCGCGCGCCGCGCTCTGGACCACCAAGGAGGCTCTGCTCAAGCTCTCCGGCGAGGGGCTGACGGTGGACCCGCGCGAGGTGACCGTGGCGTTGGGCCCGGGTGGGGCATCCGTTGAACGGGAAGCGTCCGCTCGCGCCGGGGGCTCCGCTCTGCTGAGCTGGCCGACCGCCACGCTCGATCTGAGCCGGGTGCACGTCGTGGGCTTCCACGCGGGCCCCGGGCTGGTGGGCACCCTGGCCTTGCTCGGTCCGAGAGCCCCGAGCCTTTCGATGCTCTAAAACTCACTCTTTCCGCTTACAGCCGTCCCTTTCACGCCGCCGCGGGAGTTGCGCCAGTGCGCGGGAGGCGGAACTCCCGCGCACTGGCGCAGGTCCAGCCCGTCGCGTCGCGCTGGAGTTGTGGCCAAGCCCGAACTCCCGCGAATCGGCGCAACACCCGCGTAGCCCACGCTGCGGGGGCCAGCACCTCACTCGAACTCCCGCGCACCGGCGCAGCACCCGCGCAGCAAACCCCGCAGCTGACCGCGCTGGCGCACGTCAGCACCTCGGCGCCGTCGAGGCGGCCAACCTCAAATTCCCGCGCAGGGCAACCACGCCCACGCCCACGAAGCTCGGCTAGAGGCTCGGCAGCGCGCTCTGCTGCACCCAGCGGGCCACAAACCCGCCGATCGCCCGGCTGCCGGTGTGTTCGGAGAAGAACTCCACGAAGTCCTCGGTGGAGACCTGACCGTGCCGCCGGGCCGCGGTGTAGGCGCGCAGGGCGGCGAAGAAGGCCTCGTCACCGAGCGATTTGCGAATCGCGTGGAGGGCGAGCGCGCCGCGTTTGTACACGCGGTCATCGAACATGGCGTGCGGGCCGGGATCGCCGACGACGATGTCGTGCGGCAGGGCCGCCACCTTGCCGCGGTGCAGCACGGCAAGGGAGTCGGCGGTGCGACCGCCGCGCTGTTCCTCCCACAGCCATTCGGCGTAGCAGGCGAAACCCTCCTGCAGCCAGATGTCCTGCCAGCGGGCCACGGTGAGGCTGTTGCCGTACCACTGGTGTGCCAGCTCGTGGGCGATCAGGCGGTCGCTGCCGTGCTCCCCGTCGACATGGTTGCTGCCGAACACGGCCAGGCCGTGCGCCTCGAGGGGAATCTCCAGCTCGTCGTCGGTCACCACGACCGAGTATGACGCGAACGGGTACGGGCCGAACCGGTCGGCGAAGAACGCGATCATCTCGGTGAGGCGAGCGAAGTCGGTGCCGACCCGGGTCGCAAGCTGGGCCGGAAAGAACAGACTGTGCGCGACCGGAGCTGCGGCGAGGTCGCGGCGACGGTAGCGGCCGATCAGCACCGTGGCGAGGTAGGTCGCCATCGGCTCGCGCACGTCGAAGGTCCAGCTGGTGCGGCCCGACCGGCTCGACCTGGCCGACAACACCCCGTTCGACACCACGGTGTAGCCGGATTCGCAGGCGATCTCGATGCGATAGGTGGCTTTGTTACTCGGATGATCGTTGCAGGGAAACCAGGATGCGGCCCCGCACGGCTGCCCGGAGACCAGCACGCCGTCGTCGAGTTCTTCCCAGCCGACGTCGCCCCAGGCGCTGCGAACCGGATGCGGCGCCCCGCGATAGCGCACCGTCACCTCGAACACCGCCCCGGCCTCAACCCGAGTGGCAAGGCTGATCACGAGTTTGCGGGCGCTGTGCGTCACTTTGGTCGGCCGCTCGCCGTTGACCGTGACCTTCTCCATGCTTAGCCCGGCGAAGTCAAGGCTGAACCGGTCGAGGGGTATGAGGGCGCGCGCGGTGATGATCGCGGTCGCGTTCAGCCGGTTGGTAGCCACCCGGTAGGACAAGTTCAGATCGTAGTGTTCGGCAACGTAACCGCCGTTGCCGCCGGTGGGAATATAGGGGTCGCCAGCGCTGGCCGAGCCGTAGGTCGTCTGCACAGGGGCCATCGGTCCACTATTCCACGTTCACCGTTGCCACGGCGGCTGATGCCACGGCGTGATCGGGTTGCCAGACCAGAGCGACCCGGTGGGTACCCGTTCGCCGCGCATCACGAGCGAGCCGGGCCCCACGGTCGCCCCAGCTGAAATCGACGCGGCCGGGAGAATGACGCCGTTCGGCCCGAGCGTCGATCCGTCGGCGAGTTCCACCGCGTCAAGCTGCATGATGCGATCGTGAAAGAGGTGCGTCTGCACGACACAGCCGCGGTTGACGGTGCTGCCGTCGCCCAGCCGCACCAGGTCTGCCTCGGGCAACCAGTACGTCTCACACCAGACGCCGCGCCCCACCGAAGCCCCCAGCGTGCGCAGCCACACGGCGAGCGCCGGCGTGCCGGAGGCCTTCTCTGCAAACCACGGGCGGGCGACCATCTCGACGAAACTGTCCGACACCTCGTTGCGCCAGATGAACGATGACCAGAGCGGATGCTCCGACGCGTCGATCCGCCCTACCAGCGTCCACTTGACCACCGTTGTCACCCCGGCTGCCACGGCGCCGGCGGCGAGCATGACCACACCGGACAGCGCGATCGCCGCGCCGAGGCCGAGCTGCAGCCAGAGCAGGTCGAGCAGGGTGAGCACCAGCAACGCGATCCAGGCGCTGGTGAAGCCGGCCACGATGCGCAGGAGTTCCCACAGCGATCGGGCTACTTTCAGGCGCACGGGAGGGTGGAAGGTGCGGGAGTCGTCGGCATCCGTTTGCTTGCGACGCAGTCGCGAGGGCGGGTTGCCGAGCCAGCTCGACCCACGCTTGGCCTTGCGCGGGGTCGAGGAGAGTACCGCGACGAGTCCGTTGCGCGGTACCGTGCGGCCGGGACCGGCCATGCCGCTGTTGCCGAGAAAGGCCCGGCGGCCAACCTTGGCCGGGCCGATGTGCATCCAGCCGCCGCCGAGTTCGTAACAGGCCACCATGGTGTCGTCGGCGAGAAACGCGGCGGGCGCGATGGTCGTGAGCGACGGCAGCAGCAGCACGGTCGATGCCTCGACGTCCGCTCCTACTTTGGCGCCGAGCAGGCGCAGCCAGGTGGGGGTGAGCAGGCTCGCATAGACCGGAAACAGCACGGTGCGGGCGCCATCGAGGATGCGTTCGGTCATCCAGACCTGCCAGCCGATGCGGCTGCGCACCGGGTAGTAGCCCTCGCGCAGACCCACGCCGAGGACGCGCACGAAGCCGACCACGAGCAGCGCGTAGACGAGACCGCCCGCGATGACGGCGACCGGCATGATCAGGGCGGCGCGCAACACGGCCACGGCGAGACTGTCCGCGTGACCGACGACGGCACCAACGATGAGCGCGCCGAGTACGAGGGCGACCGTGGGGATCGCGGTCATCGCGACCGACCCGGCCGCGAAGGCGCCGAGCCAGCGACTGGCCCGCGGCGGTCGTTCGGCCGGCCACGGGCGGCGAGCTGAGCCCACCCGACGCGACGGGGAACCGGCCCAGCGCTCCCCCGCCGGCACCCGCGCCGAGACGGCGGCGCCCGGGTCGATCTCGGCGCCGTTACCTACGTGGGCGCCACCGAGCAGGGTACTGCGGGAGCCGATGCGAGCATCTGCGCCGACGTGCAGGTGGCCGATGCGCAGCACGTCACCGTCGATCCAATGCCCGGCCAGGTCGACTTCGGGTTCGATCGAAGCCTGGGCACCGATGGTCATCAGTCCGGTCACCGGCGGCAGCGAGTGCAGATCGACGTCGGGGCCGATCTCGGCGCCAAGTGCTCTGGCGTAGTAGCTGATCCAGGGCGCGCCGGCCAGGCTTGCGGCGTCGACGAGCAGCGCGATCTGCTCGGCCAGCCAGAGCCGCAGGTGCACCGACCCGCCACGCGGGTAGTTGCCCGGCATGACGTCGTGCAGCAGCAGCCGTGCGGCAATCACGGCGATGAGCATCTTGCCAGGCGGGGTGACGAACAGCGCAAACCCGAGGGCCACCCACCACCACGACAGCGTCGGGGCAAAGCTGGCACCGTTCAGGCTCAGCAGGTTGTTGGCAATGGCCAGATAGACCAGCCAGCGCGCGCCGCTCAACACGTGCAGCGGAATGCCGAGCACCGTCTGGGCCAGCTGGCTGCGGGCCGGCGTCGGCAAAACGTTCCGCAGCACCTGGGGTGTGACGGGGGTGCGGGCATCGAGTTCGTCGGCGAGCGAGCCGATGCGCGGGTGGTCGTAGAGGTCGGCAACGGTGGTTTCAGGGTGGCGGGCGCGCACGGCCGACACGAACTGGGCTGCCGAGAGTGAGCCGCCGCCCTGGGCGAAGAAGTCGTCGTCGGGCCCGGTCACCGGCACCCCCAAAATGGATGCCCACGCTTCAGCCAGCCACGCCGCCGTCGGTGACAGCGCGGCCGCGTCGTCGTCCGAGGCCGGCAGCGGCCACGGCAGCGCCGCCCGGTCAACCTTGCCCGAGGTGCGGGTGGGCAGCGCGTCGACCACGGCGAGCAGTGGCACGAGCGCGGCGGGCAGTTCCTCGCGCAGCCGGGTTAGAGCGGCCTTCCGGTCGAACGGAGCGTTCGCGCTGGTGAGCGCGATATACCCGACGAGGATGTGATTGCCGGCCGGGGTGATCTGCACCACGGCGGCGCCGCCGGCTACCCCGTCCAGGGCGTTGAGGGCGGCATCCACTTCGCCGAGTTCAATGCGTCGGCCGCCGAGTTTCACCTGGTCGTCGGCGCGCCCAGCGAACACCAGGCCGGCGCGGTCGAAGCGCACGAGGTCGCCGCTACGGTAGGCGCGCGCCCAGCCGAGCTGCGGGTGCGGCGCATATTTCTCGGCGTCTTTGGCCGCGTCGAGGTAGCGGGCCAGGCCGACGCCGCCGATAATGAGCTCGCCGATCTCACCCTCTAAAACCCGCTCGCCGCGCGCGTCGACGACGGCGAGGTCCCAGCCGTCGAGCGGCAGGCCGATACGCATCTCGCCAACGCCGTCGACGAGGGCGCCGCAGGCGACGACGGTGGCCTCAGTCGGGCCGTATGTGTTCCAGACTTCGCGGCCGCGGGTGGCGATGCGGGCGACCAGTTCGGGCGGGCAGGCTTCGCCGCCGAAGATGAGCAGGCGCACGGCTTCGAGCGATTCTTCCGGCCACAGGGCGGCGAGGGTCGGCACGGTCGACACCACGGTGATGCCGTGCGTGATCAGCCAGGGGCCAAGGTCGGCGCCGCTGCGCACGAGGGAGCGCGGGGCCGGCACGAGGCAGGCGCCGTTTCGCCAGGCCAGCCACATCTCTTCGCAGCTCGCGTCAAAGGCCACCGAGAGTCCGGCGAGCACCCGGTCTGCGGGGCCGATCGGTTCTGATCGCAGGAACAAGCCGGCCTCGGCATCGACGAAGGCGGCCGCCGAGCGATGGGTGACGGCGACGCCCTTGGGCACGCCGGTCGAGCCGGAGGTGAAGATGACCCAGGCATCATCGTCGGGCGAGGGAATATTCGCGGTCGGAAACACCAGCGCGGGGTCCTCCTGCGGTTCGACGCGGCGAGCGCGCAGGGACTGCAGGTCGAGGCCGTCACGCGGCGCGAACACACTGCTCTCGCCGATGATGCCGACCACGTGTGCCTCGGCGAAGACCAGCCGGGCGCGTTCTTCGGGGTCGTCGGCATCGACCGGAACGTAGGCGGCACCCACGAACACAGTCGCCAGAATAGACACGTACAGGTCACGGGTGCCCGAGGGGATGCGAATGCCCACGGTGTCGCCGCGTCGCACGCCGGCCAGGCTCAGCGCGTTGGCTTGGGCCTGCACCCGCCGCAGCAGGCCGCGGTAGCTGATCGTGCCGGCCGCGTCTTCCAGTGCTAAAGCATCCGGATGCTGCGCTGCGGTTACCGCAAGAATGTCGGCCAGGGTGCGGGCCGGCTTGGCCCGGTGGCCTGCAGCGAGCACCGACTGGGAGTGCCCGCTGGTGCCCGCTGGGCTGTGCTGGTGCTCGCTCACACGACTCCTCGTTCAGGTCGTGGCAGTACGGCACGCCGCGAAAGTATCAGTCTAGAACTCGCGGGTAACGGACGGGTGAACTGTGCGGCGCTCTCCGCTCAGCCCGGGAATAGTATTTGCGTGAGGAGTTTTCATGAAACGAGTTTTCGCATCCGCTGCCCTGCTGGCATTGCTGTGCGTTGGACTCTGGGCTGGCCAGCCGGAGGCGGCGTACGCCCATGTTCGCGGCCGTTCGGGGTGTCTTCCCGGCGCATTGATTGTCTTCTCCCGGCTCAATTCCCGTTGGCGGGCGAGGATAATAAGCGTTGATCCCGCGGGGGACGAACGGAGCGCTAAACCATGAAGCATGTATCGAACTCCACGTGGGAGCGCCTGAAAGAAGAGTCGGCCGTTCATCTCTACGACGAGCTGCATCACGTTGCGCAGGACGCCAGCGCTGCCGTTGCCGATCCGGAGACGTCACCGATCACGGTGCAACGCCCCGTGGATTCCTGACCCCGAGATCGGTGCCCCACAGGCCCCTGCAGTCCTTAATCTCCTGCCCGATTTCGGCACGATATTCCAAACGGATGCCCGACCCAAGCGCACCGCAGAAACGGCCAACCGTACAGCACGTCTCAGCCGCTACGCGGCGTTGACGCGACGACTTCAACTTTGAAACCGGCTTCATTTTCGAGATACGCGGCGTAGTGGTCGGGGCCTCCCGCGTAGGGGTACCGATCGCCGTACAGCGCATTCCATCCGTGGGCTGATGCCTGACCAACGATGCGGTCAATATCAGCTGTGGTCCCTCCATGAAGGGCAATGTGATTCAGTCCAGGAAGTCGCCGGTCATGCTCCTGGCCAGAGATGGCAGGCGGTCGCGTGACCACGATGTACACCTCGCCGCATCGCCAGGAGATGCCCGTGCTCCACACCTGGTCCACGGACCAACCAAGAGCTACCAGCAGCCAGCCCCACGAATGTCGGGCGCTGTCCAAGTCAACGACCCAAATCTCGATGTGATGCACGCCAGCTGCCATGCAACCATCGTTCCATGAACGCCAGGGCACCTCTCCCACGGCAAAGTTCTAGCATTGCCACATGGGTGAGGAACAAGCTGGGCAAGGCGCAAGCTCCAGATCCGGCCTCGCGCGCCTGGTGAGTGTATCGATGGTCGTTCTGGGCGCCATGGCCGTCGTCATCGGACTTGTGCTCCTTGTATTACCCAGCGGCCAAGCGAGCTTCGGTTGGTTCGCCCATGCGCCCCTCAGCGATACGACATTTTTCCCGCCGAGCGGCCTGCTGTCACCGCGCAACCAGCTCGGGATCGGGGTATTCACGATTGGGTTAGCAGTGCTCGCGTTCGGTGCCGGCTGGATGCTCGGTTCTCGCTTGGAGCGGGCTCGTTGGCTGAGCCGCAATTACTTCCGGATGTCAACCCGTCGTTGAGTGAAGGAGCGGAGCCGAGAGCCGTCTGCTGCCAGATGGAGGTCCCCGCGGCTGAAGCCTCATCAATAGGATGGGGCCATGAGCAACAAGATCGCTAGGCGCCTTATCCCGGTCGCTTCTGCATTATTTGTCGTCGCTTTTTTCCTTTTTGCGGCGCTTTGGGTGAACGGGAATTTTCCGGTCCCCATTGCGCTCAGTATCGCAATTGTGTTCGGCACGGGCACCTATCTTGCTATGGCCAAAGGATCGTCCGGGAAAGCGTAGTTTGACTTGGGCGAAAGGCACGCTCCACCTCAATCGAGAACCTTTCCATGGCGGCACGCCCTGGAGTTGCTTTCGTGAGCCAGGCGTCGCAACTCTATGCCGCGCTCTCACGATATGCCCGAGTTTCGGGCCGGGCCGTTTCGGAGACGGTCACCCTCTACGCCATGGAGGCTTTCCTGAGCAGACTCGCTCAGACAATCTACAAGGATGACTTCGTGCTGAAGGGCGGCGTGCTCCTGGCCGCGTATCGCCTCCGACGAGCGACATCGACATGCAAGCCGTCAACTTTCAAGTGGATGCCGCTTATTTGCTCGCTGTCGTGGAGGCCGTTGCGGCCGTATTCGTCGACGATGCTCTGGCAATTGACCCGGCACGCACCGAGGTGCGCGCCATCCGCGAGGGCGATGACTACTCCGGGCTCCGAGTCAAGATATTTGCACACATCTACACGAGCGCCCTGTCGTTCCATCTGGACATCAGCACTGGCGACCCGATCTGGCCGGCCCCGCGCTCGATGGCTGTCCCGCGCATCCTCGGTGGCGAATTTGAGATGCTCGGCTATCCGCTGGTGATGGTTGTTGCAGAAATGGCGGTCACAATGCTGACCCGTGGAACGACGAGCACACGATGGCGCGACATCGTCGGCCTGCGAAATTTCTCGCTGACACACGACTTCAGCGCGAGTGAGCTACGCGGTGCGGCTCAGCGCGTCGCCGATTTCCGCCAAGTGCCGCTGACCGCAATCTCGGTCGCCACGACAGGCTGGCCAGTGGTCGCTCAAACAAAATGGTCAGCCTGGCGGCGCAAACTCGCCCTCACCGGCACCGTGGGCGACGATGACACTTGGGACCCGTCAACTCAGCGCTGGCATAAGCGCTGAATTCAAACCCGCAAGGGGAACGTCTTGCGGGACAGTTCAGGTTGCCCGTTGGCGGACGGCTCACAGGCAAGGCATCGTGTCAGCGGCTGCTCGTATGGGCTGGCCGCACGGATCTGCCGGTCCGGGCCGATAGGACGCTGGGATGGTCGCCCGTTACCCCAAACGCGATGGTGGGTGGGCACGACAGAATTCACGCACGGCGTTGTTCAACGGTTCGGGCCGCTCGAGACTGCTCATGTGGCCTGCGTCCTCGATCGTGACAAGTGTCGTGTTCGGGATCGCCTCCTCGAACTGGCGGGCGACGCTGAGCGGCGAGCGAGCATCAAATTGTCCCCAGATCAGCAGCGCCGGGACTGATAGGTGAGGCAGCAGGTCGCTCAAGTCGGTCTCGGCCATGATGTCAAGTTGGTACCTGAGGGTGGCGGGGCGGACGTCGGCTGCGATGGCGGCGAGCAGAGGCACAAACTTCACAGGCGGATCGCCAGCGAAGAGTCCGGGAAGCGTGGGGTCGAAGTCCTCCGGCGGCGAGGCGAGCATCTGGCGGGCGTGTGCGACCCGCGCGCGTATCTCGTCTGCGGGCAGCGATCCCTTCCAGCCGGCGTAGGTGTCGATCATGATCAGGGTCGCGACGAGCCCAGGATGGCGGCGGTAGAGCTCAAGCGCCACAGTGCCGCCCCAGGAACGGCCTGCGACGTGCGCGGGCCCGAGCTCAAGCGTTTCGATCAGCCTTGCGAGCCCGTCCGCAAAGCCTGCTAAACCGAAGCCCTTCGGAAGGTCGGAGGACCGGCCAGCCCCTGGCTCGTCCCACGCCACGACAGTGAATTCGTCGGCCAGGCCGGCAAGCTGCGGTTGCCAGATTCGACTGTCCTCAGCCGCGCCATGGACGAAGACTAAGGGGGGCCCCTCACCGACCCGCTCGTAGGCGATCTGGACGCCATCTGCCTCGACAAACTCCACGTTTGAACCATACTCGGGCCCAGATAGGGTGTCACGTGGGGAACCTTCTGCGGGACTCTTCGCGGTGCCGATAGCGGATTGTTTGAGCAATCTGGACGGGGCTGTAGTGGTCGTCCTGAAAGTGCCTGCAACGCGAGGGCCTAGGGCAAGGCTGCGCCGAACGCGACGAGCGCCAACCCCTTGTCGTAGCCGTTGGTCATGCCACTGAAGCTGCGGCCCTCATAACTGGCTGCCGGCACCGGGATCACCGTGCACAATGCGACTCACAAGGAGGACTACCCCGCCCGGCAGAACTTCTCACAGCGGCAGATCGACATACTGCTCGCGGGCGGACTCATTGCCTGGCTGAACGAGAGGAGCGCGAACCCGGCCCGCGATCGAGACTGAATCGTGCCGTTTGCAGGCCCGTCCCCAGCGGGCCCGACAGCGTGATCTGGATTTGATGACCCGGTTGTCGTAGGCTCAAAGTCATCTCTTCGTGAAGGGAGCCCCGCCACTGTGACGTACGTTATAGCTCTTCCCTGCGTCGATGTGAAAGATCGGGCCTGCATCGAAGAATGCCCGGTCGACTGTATTTACGAGGGCGAACGGATGCTCTACATCCACCCCGATGAGTGCATCGACTGCGGTGCCTGTGAACCGGTATGTCCAGTCGAGGCGATCTACTACGAGGATGACGTGCCGGAGCAATGGGCCGATTACTATAAGGTGAACGTCGAATTCTTCGACGACATCGGCTCCCCGGGCGGGGCCGCCAAGGTGGGCATATTTGCCAAGGATCACCCCTTGATTGCTGTACTACCGCCGCAGGCTGCCGCCTGAGGCACCCCTTTCTCGATCGTGCGCCCCCCGAACTCCTATGGGTCATCGATTTGGGGAACTCATCACCGAGTCTTTGCCACCGTGAACAGTACCGCCGCGTCTTCTACTGCTTCGAGTGCGTGTCGACCCTCCGGCACGATCAGCAGATCGCCCGGTGAGCCACTCCAGGAGTTCTCCCCCGAGATGAGGACGACGCGTCCGTGCAGCACGAAAAAGGTCGCGTCACCGGGATTCTCATGCTCATCCAGCTTAGCGCCCGCACGCAAGGCGATCACAGTCTGGCGGAGCGTGCGTTCGCTGCCTCCGTACACGGTCTTCGCACTTCGGCCGCTGCTGACCTGCCGGGCATGATCCAACTCGTGACGCACAAGCGCAGTCAACGACGACTTCATCATGAGGCACCTCTCTTCGCGCGGCACTGCGCTTGCTGATGTAATCCCCAGCATACTGTCGCCTCCAGACATTCCCATGTGGCGAGCGCGGCTAAAGAAGCCGAACCCTCCGCCCCCTCTGTGATTTTAGATCGACCAGGCGAACCTGAACTTCTCTGGCAGTTGGTCGGCGTCGGCCGGCCCGTAGTGATCGAGTTCCCAGCGTCGAACTGCAAGCACGGCCTGGACGATCTGAGGTCCGAGAATGTGGGCAGCGATTTCGGAGGCGGCGAGTGCGTCGAGCGTTGCTCCCAGAGCGGAGGGAAGCAGCACCGTCGCCGAGGCGAGTTGCTGCTCTTCGGTCTGGTCGGCCGGATTCGTGGTGACCTCCGATGGAAGCGCCGTCGATGACCGGATGCCCTCGAGCGCGGCGCCGAGAATGACCGCGGTCGTCAGGTAGGGGTTCGACGACGGATCGACAATCTTGACTTCGACGTTGGCGCCGTATGGATTGCCGCGGGTGGCTTCGAGGAAACGAACCGCCGCCCCGCGATTCTCCCGACCCCAGCAGGCATATGCGCCCGAAAAGAGTCGGGGCCGCAACCGCGCCCCCGAGAGGATCGATCCGCCGAGAACGCCCTGGATGCCGGGGAGTGCGGCGATCACCCCGGCGATGGAAGACGCTCCATCGGTGGTCATGCCGTGGGGTCCGTTGCCGCCGGAGAAGAGAGGTTCCCCATTGCGGCTGAACGAGTAATGGACGTGCGCCGCATTCCCGCCGCCCCCGCTGATAGGGAAGGGCGAGAAAGATGCCCGCAGGTTGTGTTTGCGCGCCAGCCTCCCGGTGATCAGGCGGGCGAGCACTACCCCGTCGGCCGCCTGAAGTGGTGTGGCCGGTGGCAGCGAGAACTCGACCGTGGAGGCAAAGAACTTGGCGTGTAGTTGCTCGAGCGGGATACCGGCGGCGGCGGTGGCGGAGAGCAATTCGGTGATGAAAGCCTCGTGGTCGAGTACCGGACCGAGACCGTACGGTGTCCAGCCCGCGCGTGGGAGCGGGGTCCCGTCCGCGGCGGTGATGGTGAACTCGATCTCGTGCCCCACGAGCGCCTCAAGCCCGGCTTCCTCGATGTCGTGTTGGATGCGGCGAAGCCGCCCCCGCGGATCGATGGCGAGTGGTGCGCCGTTCTGGTCGAAGATCTCCGTTGGAGCCCAAGCGAGACCTCCATCGAGGATTCGGAGAGCGTCGAGATCGAGTCTCAGTCTCATATCGCCGACGACGCCGAGGTCGGGTGTGAATGCAATGCCGCCGTCGATGCAGAAGATGTTCCACACCGGCGGGGCGCCGAGACCGGATGAAGCGAACGTCGCCAGTCGATCAACCGGGATGGTCTTGGCCAGGTAGATGCCGGCTGGGTTCGCCAGCGTTCCTACGATGATGCCGACGCCGGCTTCCGAGAGCCGTTCGGCCACCTCGCCAATCCGGCTGTCGCTGAACTCGGGGAGAATAGACTCTGTCGCCATACCGACATGCTGGCAGGACTGAGCGTTATTACGAAATTCACATTGACACTCGGCCGCGGGTCCCAACGGGTGAGTGAGTGCTGGTCGGGAACTTGGGCACAGAGGGAATGGCTGGCCGACGCCGTGGGCCCTGGCATTGGGGTCATGAACCAGCTCAGGAGCCGCCGTTGAGGCTGCGCCGACGCTGGGCCTTAGCCGACGAGCCGGCGTAGCTCGCGCACGGCCGCAGCCACCTCGTCGAGGAAACCGTCGACCGCGTCGGTCACGGTCCCCATCCCAGCGACTCGGACACCAGACGCGGCAGCTCCATCGGGTCGACGGGCGTCGGCCGTGCAGAAGTACGCCACCCGGTCGACGTCCTCGTGCACGAGACGGTAGCCGTGGTTGGTCACGATCCTCTGGTACCGCTGCCACGACTTCGGCGTCAGCTCCACCTCAACCAGCTCGACGATGCCGTCGCGAGTGGCAACACCGTCAGCTTGATGCTCACGGTGTCCCGCCGGTTGGCGATCCCGCCGCCACGTGAAGCCCTGCGCCAGGTACCGCGCCGACACCCTCGCAACGGCAACCTCATGCCGGGTGGTCTGCCGAAACAGACTCGGCGGCGGCTTGCCGATCGCCAAGCGGGTCGCGCACACAATGGATCCGTCCCGATAGGCCCGCCGAGACCGATCCAGCCAGCCGATGGCCGTCATGCGCGCCACCCACAGTTGCGCCCGCCACAAGCTCAACGGCTGGCCGGCTCCCACGAACGCGCCCAGCGCCCAGCGCACCGCCTCCACGTCGGCCAACCGGACAACGTCGAGCCATTGCACCATCGCCTCATCACGCTCGGTGATCTGCACCACAATTCTGCCTTTCGCTCTGACGCAGCTTTATGGACATGATTCTGCAGCCGACCACCGACATCCGCTTCGACCTACGTCACGGTGCATCGCTCGGATGGTTATCGCGAACTCGGTGCACCGGCATTTTGCGTGGATTGAACCATCTCGATTGACCTCACCGCTTTCGGTACATTCTCGGCTCGCTCACTCACCGTTCGCGCTCTTCATCGTTCGTTGTCTCGCGTCTGTGCCTCTGATTGCTTGCTCCCTTTTTCTTCTCAGTTCTTGGTTTTGTTCTTGCTCTTGTCTTCTCTTCTTCTTCAACTTTTTCTAGTCTTTCCCCGTCGTTAGCCTATTCGCCGTCAGTGACTAGGCAAACGAATAGGCAGGCGGTGCTGCTCAACCCGCCGGCCGGCACGTTATCCACACAAGAATTCGCGCGCGCGTGCTGCTTCTGTTCTGTTCTTCCTGTTTAAGTACTGTTAAGGGGGCCATGAGTATTTGCGCTCGTGGGGGCCAGTGTTATTGACGTTCGGGGCCACGGGGTGATGTGGCGAGTAGCGCGTTTCGGGGCCACCGAATATTTCCGTTCGGGGCCATCTGTTTAGCTCCTTCTGCCGCGTGTATAGGCACGCGGCAGAAGGAGTAATCAATAATGGTACGAAGGATTCAAGCCAAGCGGGTGCTGGGACTCCGCGCTGAGGGCATGACGGGGCGCGCGATCGCCTTGTCGCAGGGTATGTCGCGCAAGAGTGTGCTGGCGGTGTTCGACGCCGCCGACAAAGCTGGCATCGACCGTGACGCTCACGTGAATCGAAGCGATGCGGAGGTGTATTCGTTGCTGTTCCCGGGGCGCGGCGAGCACGAAAGTGTGTTCGTGCAGCCGGATTGGGGCACGCCTCAGCGGCGATTACCCTCGACACCTATGCCGACCTGTTCGACGATGACCTTGACGCCGTAGCGGTCGCGTTGGATACTGCGAAGACCAGGTCGGACGCGCTGCCGTGACGATGCGCGCCCGTCAGGGTCGTTTTCCCACCGCGGGGAGTGGCCCTAGAAGGCTGGGTACGGCGTCGCCCCACCCAGCTGAAAAGCCAGAATTGAGCCGTTTCAGCTGCTCCATATCACACCGAAATTTTTTTGAAGTGTGGGCAAAATGTGGGCAAACGGCCATTCCTGAGAATGGCGAAAATCCTACAGCCCAGTGTTTACAAGGGATGCAGGGCCGTCAAGAGTGGTGCCCCTGGAGGGATTCGAACCCCCGGCCATTTCCTTAGGACGGAATTGCTCTTCCACTGAGCTACAGAGGCGGTTCGGCAAGTTTAGCCGGTCACGCCGGTCCGCCCGCTCGATGGCGGGTCGCTGCACACGAACGCCTGCAGGCTTGGGTCAGCTAGCTGGCCATGTGCACAATCTGAATGCGGTTGCCACACGTGTCGTCGAGAACCGCGGTGGTCACCGGCCCTATGACCGGGGGCTCCTGGGTGAAGCGCACGCCGAGGCCTCGCAGTCGCTCATACTCCGCCGGAACGTCATCGACAGCGAACTGGGTGAACGGAAGACCGTCGGCGACCAGGGCGTCCTTGAACGGCTTCGCGGCCGGGTGGCCGCTCGGCCCCAGCAACAGTTCGGTACCCTCAGGGTTCTCCGGGGATACCACGGTCAGCCAGCGGTCAGCCAGCGGTCCTCACCACCCAGCGGAACGTCGTTCTTTTTCACGAAGCCCAGCACCTCGGTGTAGAACCGCAGCGCCTTCACCTGTTCGTCGACGAACACGCTCGTAATGTTGATTCGCATGACCAAAAGCCTACGCGGCGGGCGCCAGGTAGGCATCCCATTCCTGCTCGGGCCGCTCGACTCCGCGCACGATCCAGGTCGTGCCCTGCGGCATCCGTGGGGTGAAGCGCAGCTCCCAGCCCATCTCGGCCGGGGTGTGGTCGCTCTTGAGGTTGTTGCAGCGCAGACAGCAGGCCGCGAGGTTGTCCCAGGTGTCGCGGCCACCGCGCGACCGCGGCAGCACGTGGTCGATTGTGGCCGCCGACTTGCCGCAGTAGCAGCAACGGTGCTCGTCGCGGCGCAACACCCCGCGGCGACTCACCGGCACCAGGCGTGACATGGGGATGCGCACGTACCGGGTGAGCAGAATGACGCTCGGGCGATCCCACGAGCCCGAGGCCGCGAAAACAGGGTGGTTCTGATCCGACTGCACGATCGTAGCCTTTTGGTTCATCACCAGAATAAGCGCTCGTTTGAACGAGACGACGGCGAGGGGCTCATAGCCCGCATTGAGTACCAGTGTGCGCATGCGCTCCCTTTCGAAGGAGGCTGGACGGCTTCCAGCCATTCGAACTACATCCGATGCGGAAAGAACAGGAGCGTGGCAAAGCGAAAAAGAGTACAAAAAAAGGCGCCGTCACAATGACAACGCCTTCTGGCTGCTCACACAGCTCTTCTCGCTCTGACAACTATGCCGAAAGCACTCGCGACCGCGCACATCCATGGTGTGGATAGTGCGTCGCTCATGCATTGGCTCTCCTTACGGCCCTACAAACTACATCAGGGCACTAGGTTAACCCACAAATGGTGCAACAGGTGAACCTGTGTGCGCCATTTGTGTGAGCTGTTACCTAGTGTTCATGCGAGGAGCCGAACTAGATGCCGATCCGCACGATGTAATAGTCGCTGGTCCAGATCGGCTGGATCCGCACGGACTGGCCGGTGTACGGCGCGTGCAGAATGTTTCCGTTGCCCGCGTAGAAGCCGTCGTGGCCGTCCATGATCACGAGGTCGCCGGGCACGGCGTCTTCGATCGAGATCTTGGTACCGGCCGCCCCCTGGCCCACTGAGGAGTGCGGCAGGCTGATGCCGAACTGCGCGTAGACGTACATAATGAAGCCGGAGCAGTCGAAGCCGGCCGGGGTGGCGCCACCGTAAACATACGGTGTGCCCTGATACTGCGAGGCAACATTGAAAACGGATGCGAGATCAAAATTCGGGTAGGTCGGGTTGGCCAGGAAGTCGGCAACACTCGGGCCCGAATAGCTTGCGGCGTAGGAGGTCATCTGCGCGGCAACCTCGACACGGCGGGTTTCCGCGGCGGCGGCGGCAACGGCAGCAGCAAGTTCTTCGGGAGTGGTGGCGGTGAAACCCTCGCGAGCCACGCTCACGGTGGCGGCCTGCGCATCGACTTCAACAGCCTGCGCCTGAGCCTTGGACATCTCCGTGGACTCGGTGGCCTTGAAGGAGGCGTCCTTCGAGCCGGGAGCGAAGGCATACGCCGGGAGAGCCATGGTGGCAACGAGTCCGGTGGCGAGGGTCATGACGACAATGTTGGCGAAACCGCCACGGCGCTTCTTCGGGGTCGCGCGCGGCAGTGCTCGGTGGGAGTGTGCCGACGATTCCACTTTTTCCAGGGAATCAGATGTTCGGCTCAGCCCGCGTCGGGACCTTCTTGTTCCTAATGCAGCCAAAGTTTTAACCTCCGGCGCCTCGACAACACTAGGTCGTTGTCCCGTCCACTTCGCTAATCGCGGGTGTGTTCCGAACCAAGAGACGGGGTAAGCAGGCGTCTTGGCTAGAGTCCTTCGACCTTTCATGGTCTGTGGGACATCCCTGAGGCTACAAGAAGCTCGCCCATTTGTCACCCTGAAACGGTACATTTCTAACGGATTGGTAACGGACGCCCGTCCAGGTCGTGACGACTGGCTCGATTCATCAAGCAGCGAACCCGGCGAGATGTCAGTGTACGACTGGCACGTAGCCGATCGGCGTGGTCACGAAAATGTGCCCGGCGACCTCGTTGGGCAGCTCTAATCCAGCACCAAAACCCTCGACCTGTACTAGAACGTACGATCCAGCGGCCGAAAACGCCCCGGTCGCACCGGGCATCACACCGCTCTGCTTGAGCTGCAGCAGCAACTCCGGGTCGAACTGCACGGGTTCACCGAGACGACGGATGACCGCGGTCACCGGCACGGTCGAACTCCCCACCACCGACAGCACGCTGGTCACCCCCGCCATGAAGGCAACGGCCGCGGACTCACCGAACTCGTCGAGGCCCGGAATCGGGTTTCCGTAGGGGGACTCGGTCGGGTGACCGAGCAACTCCAAAATCTTGCGTTCGACCTGCTCGCTCATCACGTGTTCCCAGCGGCAGGCTTCGTCGTGCACGAACTCCCACTCGAGTCCGATCACGTCGCTGAGCAGCCGTTCGGCCAGGCGATGCTTGCGCATCACGTGCACCGCCTTGCTGCGGCCGGCCGGGGTGAGTTCCAGGTGTCGATCCCCGGACACGATGACGAGGCCGTCTCGTTCCATGCGCGCGACGGTCTGCGAGACGGTCGGGCCGGAGTGACCGAGGCGTTCGGAGATGCGCGCCCGCAGGGGCACGATCTGCTCTTCCTCCAGGTCGAGGATCGTGCGGAGATACATTTCGGTGGTGTCGATCAGATCGCTCATCCGCAGCCTTTCATTCGGCTCGTGCGTGCACCGTTCATAGGTAAGTGAATGGTGCTCCGTTGGCGGCCCCGGCCGGGCCCGCACAGCGTCACAAGCCTACCCGCCCGCAGCTGGGCAACTAGAATCGCCGTATGGCCGACCTACTGATACCCACCGATCTGCTCCCCCTCGACGGACGATTCGGCTGCGGCCCATCGAAAATCCGGCGTGAACAGCTCGACCACCTGCTGGGATTCGGCACCGGAGTGCTCGGCACATCGCACCGCCAGGCCCCCGTGAAAGACCTCGTCGGTCGCGTGCGCGCCGGCCTGGGCGAACTGTTTCGCATTCCCGACGGCTACGAAGTTGTGCTTGGCAACGGCGGCTCGACCGCATTCTGGGATGCCGCCGCCTTCTCCCTCATTGAAACCCGCGCGCAGAACCTGGTCTTCGGCGAATTCGGCGGCAAGTTCGCCAAGGCGGCCGCTGCCCCCTGGCTCGAAGCCCCCGACGTGATCAAAGCCGACACCGGTTCACGCAGCGACTTCGTGGTGCGCGACGGCATCGACGTCTACGCCTGGCCCCAGAACGAAACCTCGACCGGCGTCATGGCCCCGGTCACCCGGGTCGACGGCGATGCCGGCGCCCTCACCGTCATCGACGCCACCAGCGCCGCGGCCGGCATCGACTTCGACGCGAGCCAAGCGGATGTCTACTACTTCGCCCCGCAGAAGAACCTCGCCTCCGACGGTGGCCTGTGGATCGCCCTGTTCTCCCCCGCCGCGCTCGAGCGCGTCGAACGCATTGCGGCGAGCGGCCGGTACATTCCCGAGTTCCTCAGCCTCAAGAACGCCGTGGACAACTCGCGCCTGAACCAGACGCTGAACACGCCGGCCCTCAGCACCCTGCTGCTGATGGAAAACCAGATCGACTGGATCAACCAGAGCGGCGGACTGACGTGGGCGTCGGCGCGAACGCAGGCATCGTCATCCGTTCTGTATGACTGGGCAGCCGGCGTCGACTACGCGACCCCGTTCGTGGCCGAACCGACGCACCGCTCGCAGGTTGTCGTCACGATCGACTTCGACGACGCCATCGACGCCTCAGCCATCAGTAAGACGCTGCGCGCCAACGGCATCGTCGACACCGAGCCGTACCGCAAGCTCGGCCGCAACCAGCTGCGCATCGCGACTTTCACGGCGATCGACCCGGAGGACGTCAAGAAGCTCGTGGCGTCCATCGAGCACGTCGTCGGACACCTCGGCAACTAGCGAACGTAAGGATCGGGTCATGCGTCTCTGGTTGAAAGACAGCGAGCGTCGGCCCGATCCGCTGCCCGCGCGAACGGATGCCCGCAAAGCCCTGTTCGTCGGCACCATCGTCTGGCTGGTCGCTGTCGGCGCCGCCCTCATCGTTGAGGTCACGGCGCCGGCAGCGTCAGGCTTAGGGGCGGCGAGCGCGACGACCGCGGGTTGGTGGCTGTGGTGCACTGTGATCGGCGTCGGCCTCGGCCTCTTCGGCCTCGCCTGGGTGCAGTTCCGCCGCCGCTAGCGCCTCGTCGAAGTCGATGCCGTCAAGCGCGTCGAGCGAGTCATCCGCGTCGTCGTCGCCCGACTCTGCGTCGTCATCCGAGTCCTCGTCTAAATCGTCATCCGACTCGTCGTCATCGTCATCGTCATCGTCATCGTCATCGTCTGACTCGTCGTCGTCGGTGTCGTCAGCATCCGCTTCACTGTCGTCGCCACCGTCGTCGACGAGGCGATCCGACCACGGCACCCACTCGGGTGCGAGCAGCGAGTCATCGCCGGGTGTGAGCTCGGTTTCGAGCACCTTCGGCTCGGAGTTCTCGTCGACCCGCGCGAGGGTGACGGTCCAGCGCCAGCCCGGGTAGCCGGTCATTAGGCAGTCGAACAGCAGCGACACCACGAGGTCGCCCTCGTCGATGTGGCCGATGACCTCGCCGATGGTGTCGTCGGTCGTGATCTCCAGCAGCGCCGCGCGGGCCAGCTCGACGGCCGCCAGCAGGGTGGCGTCGGTCGGCCGGGTGGGCTCGGCCGCGGTGAGCTCGGCCGCGGTGGGCTCGACCGCGGTGGGCTCGACCGCGGTGGGCTCAGCGTCTGTCAGCTCAGGCATCCAGTTCCTCGGCAACCTTGCGCAGCATCGCCGCGATCTTCTTGCTGTGGCTCGACTCGGGGTAGCGTCCACGCTTGAGGTTGGTGCCGATACCGTCGAGCAGCTTCACGAGGTCTTCCACAATGATGGCCATATCGTCGGCCGGCTTGCGGTTGAACTTGCTCAGGCTCGGCGGCGCCTCGATCACTCGTACCGAGAGCGCCTGGGCGCCGCGTTTGCCGTCGGCGATGCCGAATTCGAGCTTCGCGCCGGCCTTGACGGTTACGCCGGAGGGCAGGGCGGAAGCGTGGAGAAAGACTTCTTGACCGTCATCGGATGTGATGAAGCCAAAGCCTTTCTCCTCGTCGTAAAACTTGACCTTGCCGGTGGGCATCTGAACCTCACTGAGTTTTGGGCGCACAGAAGTGCGCGGGGTGTGAACCCAGCATATTCGGTTGTGGCACCGGCGTGCCCGTATCCTTAGCAGGTGACCAATCAAACTCCACACCCCGTCAGCCGGCTTGAGCGCGTTCTCGCTTACATGGTGGCGAGCGTGGTGGGGCTGTCGATTCTGGCGTTCGTCGCGGTGATCATCGCAACGGCGATGGGCGTCGGCGCCAATGACGGATTCAGCCGTGGTATCTGGCCACCAATCTTCATCCTTCCGCTCTACGGACTGCCCTTCGGCTTCGTGCTCATCATCGCGCTCATGATCTCTGTGGGAGTTCGCCGCAGCCGCGAAGCTCGACGAGACCGCGAGTAATGCTCGGCCTCGCATCGAGACTTCGGGTCCTGCCCGATGCCGAGCTGCGGCGCGTTATCGGGGTGCGCGGCATTTCTGCGAGCGGCATCCATGACTTCTTCGATCTGGCCGAGGCCCTGCTTGACCCGGGCAATGTGCAACTGGCCTTGAGCCACCTCGACCGTTCGACGCTCGCCGTTCTGGCGGTAGCCGGGCAGCTCACGAGCAACAATTCCGTTCCCACCCTCCAAGCGGTGACGAACCGGTTGCGGGAATTGGGGTCGACCGAGGTCACGCTGACCGAGGTAACCAGTCGGGTCGACACCCTGCACGCCCAGCTCCTCGCCGATCACGCCGACGGATGCTGCATTCCTTACGACGCCGTGTCGGCTCACCTGGCGCGCTGGCCGGCCCAGGGCCTGCCGGGTGCCGCCGACCTCGCGGTCGCTCTGCCCCCGGCATCCCTCACCGCTGTCCCCGACACCGAGGTCGCCTTCATCGACCAGCTGGCCGCCGAACGCGCCTTCGCGGTCGTGTCATCGATCGCGGAGCTGGTCAACGAGCTCAGCCGCGAGCCTGCCCGGCAGCTCAGCCGGGGCGGGCTAGGCCTGCCCGACACCAAGCGACTGTCCGCCGTGATGTCCGTCGACGTCGATCTGGTGGCCCCGATCCTGGCCCTGGCATCGCGGGCCGACCTGCTCGCCCGCTCCGACGGTTATTGGATGGAGACCGAGGCGGGCGAAGGCTGGCTGCTCGAACGCACGACCGCGCGCTGGGCGGCTCTGGCCGCGGCCTGGCAGGCGGCGCTCCCGCCGATCGTGGCCGATATCCTGCCGCGTCAGGCCGGGCTGCTCTGGGGAGACGGCCTCACCACGTTCATCGCCTGGCTGTACCCGGCCGGCGGCGAGTGGATGCTCGCACAGCTCACCGAGTTCGCCCGCGACGCCGAGTTGCTCGGCATCACCGCCCACGACACCACCAGCACGGCCGGCGCGAGCGTACTGCGCGGCGACCTCGAGGCGGCCGTGGACACCATCGCGATCGCGCTCCCGACCGAGGTCGGCGCGGTGTATCTGCAGCACGACCTCTCGATCGTCGCGCCCGGACCGCTCGCACCGTCCATCGACTCCCGCCTGCGCGGGATGGCCGACGTGGAGAGCCGCGAGCTGGCGTCGAGCTATCGCATCACCGCGGCATCCGTCAATCGCGCCTTGGCCGCGGGCGAGAACGCCGACTCGCTGCTCGCTTTTCTCGCGTCGATCTCGCTCACCGGCATTCCGCAGCCGGTCGATTACCTCATCAAGGAGTCGGCTTCGCGGTACGGTCGGGTGCGAGTGGGAAGTCTCACCGGCGCACCGAACGCCCCGGTCGCTCCGGTCGGCGATGAGACCGTTTTTCTGAGCTACGTCTGCTCAGCGGATGCCGCGCTGCTCGGCACGATCGCCGTCGACCAAACTCTGGCGCCACTCGCTCTCGTGCGCGCCGGCGACAGCGAACACTTGCTCAGCCGCTTCGCCGGTGACGCCGTGTTCTGGGCACTCAGTGACGCGCGCTATCCGGTCGCCGCCGAGGACGACCTCGGTGAGATCGTGCACCTGCGCCGCCACCAGATCGCCCACGTCACGCTGACGCCGACGGTTGATACCGCCCGCAACCTGGTCGAGAAGCTACGACTCGGCGCCGAAAGTGGTATTTCGGTAGCGGATGCCTGGCTCACCCGCCAGCTCGACACCGCCATCAAGGCCAAGCAGACCATCCTGGTGAGCATTGCGATGCCCGGCGGCGCTGTGGTGGACTACCTGCTCGAACCGGCCAGCGTCAGCAACGGACGCTTTCGGGCCCGGGACCGCCGTGCCGATATCGAGCGCACCCTACCGCTCAAGAGCATCCTCAGCATCACACCGGCGCCCTGACCGGCCTGCGCGCGGGCATCCGCTGGACGCGACCGACGACCGGACGAGAGTGAGAGCGCAATGACCAGCCCCTGGACAGGACCGCGCACTGACGAGAGTCATGAATGCGTGCGCAATGACCAGCCCCTGGACAGGACCGCGCACTGACGAGAGTAGGATTGGGCGCTATGTCTGATGGCCCCCTGATTGTCCAAAGTGACCGCACGGTGTTGCTCGAAGTCGCCCACCCTCTTGCCGAGGATGCTCGTCACGACCTCGCCGTTTTCGCCGAGCTGGAACGCGCTCCCGAACACATCCACACCTACCGCATCACGCGGCTCGGCCTGTGGAATGCCCGTGCGGCCGGGCACGATGCGTCGGATATGCTCGCAACGCTCGAGAAATATTCCAAATTCGCCATACCGCAAACGGTCAGCGTGGACATCACCGAGACCGTCGGGCGTTACGGCCGGCTCGTCATCGAGCGCGATTCCGAGGGCGCCCTCGTGCTGCACAGCAGCGACCAGGCCGTGCTCACCGAAATCGCCGGAGCCAAGCGAATCGCGCCACTGTTGATCGGGCATCCGTCACCGGAGACATACCTGGTGGAGGCGTGGGCACGCGGACAGCTCAAGCAGGAGCTGGTCAAACTCGGCTGGCCGGCCGAAGACCTCGCCGGGTACACGCCCGGAACTCCGCACGACATCGCCCTGTTGGAAGACGGCTGGGCGCTGCGCGACTACCAGAACAAGGCCGTCGCGAGCTTCTTCGACGGCGGTAGCGGCGTGGTCGTGCTGCCCTGTGGCGCGGGCAAGACCCTCGTCGGCGCCGGAGCCATGGCGACCGCGAAGACGAACACGCTCATTTTGGTGACCAACACGGTTTCCGCGCGCCAGTGGCGGGACGAGTTACTCAAGCGCACCACCCTGACCGCAGAGGAGATCGGCGAGTATTCCGGCCAGGTGAAAGAGGTCAAGCCGGTCACCATTGCGACCTATCAAATTCTTACCGCGAAGCGCAAGGGCGAGTACGCGCACCTTGAACTGCTCGACGCGATGGACTGGGGCCTCGTGATCTACGACGAGGTGCACCTGCTGCCCGCGCCCGTGTTCAAGCTCACCGCTGAGCTGCAGGCGCGCCGCCGCCTCGGCCTCACCGCCACGCTCGTGCGGGAGGACGGCCGGGAGGGCGACGTGTTCAGCCTGATCGGCCCGAAGCGCTTCGACGCCCCGTGGAAAGAGATCGAGGCCCAGGGCTTCATCTCCCCGGCCAACTGCTACGAGGTGCGCATCGACCTGCCGCAGTCCGAGCGGCTCAGCTACGCCGCTGCCGCCGACGACGAGCGCTATCGCCTGGCCGCGACCGCACCGGCCAAGCTCGGCGTGGTACAGGCGCTGATCGCGAAGCACGAAGGCGAACGCATCCTCGTGATCGGCCAATACCTCGACCAGATCGACGAACTCGCCGAGGTCTTGAACGCCCCGCAGCTCACCGGCGCCACGCCGATCGACGAACGCGAGCGGCTGTACCAAGCGTTCCGGGTGGGCGAGGTGAAGGTGCTCGTCGTCTCGAAAGTCGCGAATTTCTCGGTCGACCTCCCCGAAGCGACCGTGGCCATCCAGGTGTCGGGCTCGTTCGGCTCCCGCCAGGAGGAAGCCCAGCGCCTCGGCCGGCTGCTGCGGCCCAAGGTGTCCGGCTTGTCGGCGAACTTCTACACGCTGGTCGCCCGCGACACGGTCGACCAGGATTTTGCGCAGAATCGCCAGCGTTTTCTGGCCGAACAGGGCTACAGCTACACGATCCTCGACGCCCAGAGCCTCACGGCCCCCCTCGCTGTCTGACCCGCGGGCAGTTTTGTCCAGCGACCTCGCCGACCCGTGAGTTTCCTGCGCCGACCCGCCCCCAAACTCACGTCTCGGCGAGCGGATGCCCCCAACTCACCTCTCGCCGAGCGGCTCACCCGCCACCAGCCCCGCACACACCCGCGTCCCCCGGTGGCTGTGGACGGGGCCCAGGCCCCGTCCACAGGCCCAGTTTATAAACTGGGCCCAGGGTTATAAGGTGGGCCCAGCCAGTGCGGCCCGGCGCAGGCCGCCCACCAGCACGCGATCAGCACGCGCGCTCAGCCGCCCCCGCTCAGCCGGCGGGGCGCAGGTAGCGCAAAAAGAGCATGTCGCCGGCGCGCAGCACGTGCAGCAGTTCCATGGCTCGGGTCGCCGCGGCCTCCCCAACCGCGATGCGCCCGGCGGAGCCTCCGACGAGGACCGGGGCGAGGCTCAGGCAGAGCTCGTCGACTCGGTCCGCCGCGAGAAGGTCACCGAACAGGTGCGGACCACCCTCGCACAGAATCTGCGGCAGGCCCCGCGCCGCGAGCTCCGCCACCAGACGGCGCGGGTCGATCGCCTCGTCGCCGCAGATGACGACGTCGGCCACGGCGGCGAGCGCGGCCCGGCGGTCGGCCGGTGCGGCCGCATGGGTCAGCACAATCGGCCGGGTCGCCGCATCAACGAAAACCGGATGCCCCGGCTCAAGATCCAGCCGCCCCGACACAATCGCAACGGGGGGCTGGGCGGCCAGACCCGCCTGCACGCGCCAGGCCGCGTCATCCTCTGACAGGAGAATGCCGCCATAGCCCTCGGCCCGCACGGTTCCGGCGCCGACCAGAATAACGTCGGTGAGCAGCCGCAGGGTGTCGAAGACCAGCTTGTCGTCGGCGTTATTCAGGCCACCGCTGAGGCCGTCAACCGTGGCGGCGCCATCGAGGCTCGCGATGAAATTCACGCGCACCCACGGCACCGAGCGGTCAGCCACCCGGTAACACTTGATCAATTCGGCCCGTGGCGGCAGTTCGGCGCGTACGGAAGACTCAGAGCTCGGAGGTAGTTCGGCCCGCACCGACGACTCAGCCCGCGAGGGCACTTCGGCACCCATCAGGCGACGTTGTGACGCTCGTAGGCAGGCTCGCGAAACCCGAGGATGGCCTCGGTCATGCGCACGGCGTCGACGGCGGCCCGCACGTTGTGCATGCGCACGATGCGGGCGCCCTGCAGAATGCAGACCGTCATGGCGGCCAGCGACCCCTCGACCCGTTCGCCGCGCTCACGGTCAAGGCTCTCCCCCACGAAATCCTTGTTCGACACGGCCACCAGGGTGGGCAGGCCGAGGCCGGCGATCTCACCGAGCCGACGGGTCAGTTCGAGCGAGTGCCGGGTGGTCTTGTTGAGGTCATGGCCAGGGTCGATGATGATGCGTTCGGGCGGCACCCCGCGCCCGACCGCACGGTCGACCCTGGCGAGCAGAAACGCGCTCACCTCGGCCACGACATCGTCGTAGTGCGGCGCCGGGTACGGCATGCGCGGCGCCGCGAGGCTGTGCGTTATCACCAGGGTGGCATCGCTGTTTGCAACGACATCGGCCATCGCGGGGTCATGCACCCCGGTCGTGTCGTTGATCACGTGCGCGCCGGCGGCGATGCTCGCGGCGGCCACGGCGGGGTGAAAGGTGTCGACCGAGATGACGACCCCGGAACCGCGCAGGGCCTCGACCACCGGAACCACCCGGTCGATCTCCTGCTCGATCGGCACGGCCGGCCCGGGCGCGAACTTCGCACCGCCGATATCGATCCAGTCGGCCCCGTCGGCAATAGCCTGACGGGCCGCCACAACGGATGCGTCGAGAGCGAACGTTGCGCCCTGGTCATAGAACGAGTCCGGCGTGCGATTGATGATGGCCATCACGGCCACCTCACGATCGAAGTCGAAGGTGCGGCCGCCGATCAGCCGGCGCGGGGCATCCAGTTGTGGCAGCGTCAAGGCCGGGGCCGAGCTGATTCTGGTGCGGGTCATATCGGTCCTCAGGTTGAAACACGTCGATCGTTCCTCCCATCATGTCGGTAATTCGTGCCGCACAACGGATCACCGCCCGCCGATCCCACCACGTACCGCCCACTCTCAGCAAAGCTCCAGCTAACGCGCAGATACTGGTGGCATGACTGACGGCCCCCGCATCCTTATCGTCGATGACGAACCCAATATCCGCGATCTCCTCACCACCAGCCTCCGTTTCGCCGGCTTCGCCGTGCGCGCCGTTGGCAATGGTGCACAGGCCATCTCCGCCGTGCTCGAGGAGGAACCCGACCTCATCATTCTCGACGTCATGCTCCCCGACATGAACGGCTTCGGGGTCACCAAACGCCTGCGTTCGGCCGGCTACACCGCACCGATCCTCTTCCTCACGGCAAAAGACGACACCGAGGACAAGATCACCGGCCTCACGGTCGGCGGCGATGACTACGTGACCAAGCCGTTCAGCCTCGACGAGATCGTCGCGCGCATCAAGGCCATTCTGCGCCGCACCATGCACGCCGACGAGGATGCCGTGATCCGCGCCGGCGAGCTCACCATGGACCAGGACACCCACGAGGTTCTCGTGGGCACCGAGGCCATCGAGCTGAGCCCGACCGAGTTCAAGCTGCTGCGCTACCTCATGCTGAACCCCAACCGGGTGCTGTCAAAGGCGCAGATCCTCGACCACGTCTGGGAGTACGACTTTAACGGTGACGCCGGAATCGTGGAGAGCTACATCTCCTACCTGCGCCGCAAGGTCGACGTGCACTCGAGCGAACCGCTCATCCAGACCAAGCGTGGCTTCGGCTACATGCTCAAGGCTGCCAAGGCATGATCCATGGGGCTTAGGCACAGCGAGCTTTCGTAGACTAAATCCACACTTATGCACGAAACCCTCTCCAGGCGGTGGAGCAGCATCTCCCTCCGTTCCAAGATCACCGGTGTCACGGTGCTGATGCTCACGCTCGGCCTGCTCGTTTCGGGCATCGGCACCATGGCCATGCTCAAGCAGTATGTGGTGACCCAGGTCGACACGCAGCTGCAGGTCGACACGCAGACCGCGCTCAGCGGCTACTCGTCGAGCGTGTTCTCGCAGGGTGACACCAAGGGCGTCGCGTCGGACTACTTCGTGGCCCTGTATGACCAGGACGGCGCCCTGATCACCCGCACCTGGCAGGAACGCGACCACGCTGAGCTGCCTGTGGTGGGTATGCCGCTCGACCTGAAGCGGGTATCGCAGCTCGACGGGCAGATTCAGACACTCTGGGACGCTGCCCACGACACCGAGTTTCACGCCATCATGGTGCCCGTGGTGATCAGCCCCACCGGCACCTACGGCACCCTCGTCATGGCCGTTTCGCTGCGGCCGACCGAGAACACCATGGCCACCTATCTCACGATCTTTCTGGGTTTCGGCGCCGGGGTCGTGTTGATTGGTGCCATGCTCACCCGGGTGCTCGTCACGACCACCTTCGTGCCGTTGCGTGAGGCGGAACAGACCGCCGCGGCCATCGCCGACGGCGACTTCAGCCAGCGGCTCGGCGGCGCCACCCCAAACACCGAGGTCGGTCGCCTCAACCGCTCGCTCAACATCATGCTCAGCCGCATCGACCGCGCCTTCAAAGACCGAGCCCGCACCATCGACCAGATGCGCCGCTTCGTCGGCGATGCCAGCCACGAGCTGCGCACCCCCCTCGTCTCGGTGCGCGGTTACGCCGAGCTGTACCGCATGGGCGCGCTGCAAACCCCCGAAGATGTTGCTCAGGCCATGGAACGCATCGAGAAAGAGGCCATCCGCATGGGCGGCCTGGTCGAGGACCTGCTCGAACTCGCTCGCCTCGACGAGACCAAGCCGCTCGCGCTGACCCCGGTCGACCTCGTTCCCCTGGCCCGTGACGCCGCCCTCGATGCCATGGCGAGTTCCCCGGGCCGCCAGGTTACCGTACTCGCTCCCCCGGCTGTTGTCGGGCCGCTCGACGGGCACGTTGACGGCGACTCCGGCGAAATTGTGCCGTTCGAAAACGACTCGTCGGAGAGCGTCACCACCGGCGCCATCACCCGGCCGTCCGGAACCGGCACGCCGACCGGAGCCATCGCCTTCGCCGGCGCCACCCTGGCCCGGCTGCGCACCCGCAAACCGCGTCGAGGAACCGTCGTTCTGCCCGAGGCTGACCTGACTGTACTGCCGGTGGAGCCGCAACTGCCGCCGATCGTCATGGCCGAAGAGAACAAGATTCGGCAAGTCATCACCAACCTGATGGGCAATGCGATGCGCTTCACCGCCTCGGACAGCCCGATCGAGCTCGAGGTGATGGTCGACCCGCACGCCCAGCGAGCTTCCATCGCCGTGATCGACCACGGCGAGGGAATTCCGCCGCAGATTCGGGAGAAGATCTTCCAGCGATTCTGGCGCGCCGACTCGTCTCGCGCTCGCGAAACCGGCGGCAGCGGCCTCGGACTCGCCATCGTCGCCGCGATCGTCGCGAGCCACAACGGCACCGTCGACGTCGTCGACACTCCCGGCGGCGGCGCCACCTTCCGTGTCTCGCTGCCCCTCGCCGGAACGCCGAGCGCCCCGCAGCACGCACAGCCCGTCATCCCGTAGGGGCTCCTCCCCAGGGTACGGGTGGCGACATCCGCTCACAGATCTGCGCCTGACAAGCGGATGCTGCCGCTCCTCTTCTACTCTCACAGTCACCAACCACTGTTATGTAGGAGAAGGGCACACCATGACGAGCTTTCAGGTCGACAGCGATGCGGTGCAGAGCACCGCGAGCACCGCCCGCGGCACCATCGCGCGAGTGCAGGCCGATGTGGGCGATCTCAACGCTCAGCTGACCAGTCTCGAAGGGTTCTGGACCGGCCAGGCCTCCGCCGCCTTTCAGGGCGCATTCGCCGAGTGGCGCGGCATGCACCAGCAGCTGGAGGAAAGCCTGACCGTGCTCAACCAGGCGCTGAGCGTGGCCGGGCAGCAGTACGCCGAGACCGAGCAGGCCAACACCCGACTGTTCGCACGGTAGGTGCGCTGCACCGAGGTGTGAGCCTTGGGCCAATTTTCGCGAAAAGCGGCGTGAATCTCACACCTCGGCGGTAGAAACTCACAACCAGGAATCTGTGATATCCCGCGCGGGATAACACCCTGAACCCCGAAGAGGCCCGGAAAGACGCGGATCTTGCCTTGCTAGACTGACAGACGCGCACCACGCCGCCACCGCGGCCACTCGGATTGCCAGTGCGCATATCGGGCACTGGCGCCATCGAGACATCACACCGAGCACCAAGGATGAGATGACTCTCTCTGCCCACACTCCCGCTCTTCCCCCGGAGAGTCCCGCCGCCGGCCCCCCGGAGAACAAGACCCGGGTCAATAAAACAGTCTTCTTCGGTTCCGCCTCCGGCATCATCGCGATAGCGCTGTGGGCGATCCTGGCCCCCACCAACGCCAGTGACGTCATCGCCGCCGTCGTTGGTTGGGTTTCCGTCAACCTCGGCTGGTACTACTTTCTCATCGTCACGGTCGTCCTCGTGTTCGTGATCGTCGTCGCCCTGTCCCGCGTCGGTAAGACCCGCCTCGGACCAGACCACTCGCGTCCGCAGTTCAGCCTGTTCACCTGGACGGCCATGTTGTTCGCCGCCGGCATCGGAATCGACCTGATGTTCTTCTCGGTCTCCGAGCCAGTCACCCAATATCTCGCTCCGCCCACCGGCGACGGCAGCTCGGTTGAGGCCGCCCGCCAGGCCATGGTCTGGACGCTGTTCCACTACGGCATCACCGGCTGGGCGCTCTACGCACTCATGGGCCTGGCCCTCGGCTACTTCGCCTACCGGCAGAACCTGCCGCTGAGCATCCGTTCGGCGTTGTATCCCATCTTCGGTAAGAGAATTCACGGACCGATCGGCGACGTGGTCGACATCGCCGCAATTCTCGGCACTATCTTCGGCATCGCCACGAGCCTCGGCATCGGCGTCGCCCAGCTCAACTACGGCCTAACCTTCATGTTCGGAACGCCGGAGACCCTTCTGGTGCAGGGTTCGCTCATCGCTCTCAGCGTGGTGATGGCCACGATTTCCGTCGTGTCCGGGGTCGAAAAGGGCATTCGACGGTTGTCCGAACTAAATGTATTGCTCAGCGTCGGGCTCATGCTGTTCGTGCTCATCGCCGGCAACACGAGCTTTCTCCTCGACGCCATCGTGCTCAACATCGGTGACACGCTCAGCCGTTTCCCGGCGATGACGCTCGACACCTTCGCCTACGACCGTCCCGACGAATGGCTGAACTGGTGGACCCTGTTCTTCTGGGCCTGGTGGATCGCCTGGGCTCCGTTCGTCGGCCTGTTCCTGGCCCGCATTAGCCGCGGCCGTACCATTCGCGAGTTCGTCGCCGGCACCATGATCGTGCCATTTGCTTTCATCCTCATCTGGATCGCAGTCTTCGGGAACAGTGCTCTCGCAATCGTGATCGGCGGCGACGCCGGCTTCGGCGAGGTCGCAATGAATTCCCCGGAGCGAGCATTTTATTCCCTGCTGGCCGAGTTTCCGTTCGCCCCGGCCACCGCTGCGATCGCCACCTTCACCGGACTGCTGTTCTACGTCACGAGCGCCGACTCCGGCGCCCTCGTCATGGCGAATTTCACCTCACACCTCAAGGACTCTGAGTCTGACGGGCCCAAGTGGCTGCGCATCTTCTGGGCGGTGACCACGGGCGTGCTGACCATGGCGATGTTGCTGGTCGGCGGTATCCCGACGTTGCAGAATGCCACGATCATCATGGGGCTGCCGTTCTCGGCCGTACTGCTGCTCGTCATGCTCGGGCTCTACAAGGCACTACGGGTAGAACAATCGCTCACCGACAGTTTTCGGGCCAGCCTGCCCAGCCTGCTGTCGGGCCGCAGCACCGACCCGGCCCGCGCCCGCAACTGGCGTCAGCGCCTCACCCGGGCGATGAGTTACCCCGGCCCGCGCCAGGCGGAACGTTTCGTTTCGAGCGTGGCACTGCCCGCCTTGCAGGAGGTGCACGATGAGCTGCTCCAGCAGGGCGCGGAAGTCACCCTGTCGCAGGGAATCGTCGACGGACTGCAGATTCCGCATCTCGACCTGAACGTCTCGATGGGCGACGAGCGCGGTTTCAAGTACCAGATCTACCCCGTTCAATTCGATACCCCCACCTATGCGGTGCGCGCAGCCAGCGCGAGCGGCAAGTACTACCGCATGGAGGTCTTTTCCCTCGAGGGCAGCCATGGCTACGACCTCATGGGCTACAGCAAGGAGCAGGTCATCACCGACGTGCTCGATCACTACGAAACACACCTCGACTTTCTGCACCTGAACCGTGCCGAACCGGGAAACACCGCCCTCGCCGAGGACCAGGTGGCCAAAGACAACTGGGAAGCCGATTTCGAATCGGACGAGGTCAAACAATGAGCACCACCACCGCACCGGCCACACTGTTCATCAGCGGGGCCTGGGTACCCGCAAGCGACGCCGGCAGCAGAGAGATCCGTTGCCCGGCCGATCAAACATTGGTCGGTACCGTCAGCGAGGCCACCACAACGGATGTCCACGCCGCGATCCGCGCCGCCCGCACCGCTTTCGACAGCGGAATCTGGAGCACAGTGCCGGCGCCCACCCGCGGCGACTTTCTGCTGCGGGTGGCCGCTGAATTGCGCGTGCGCCGGGCTGAATTCGCCCGCGCCGAGACCCTCGACACCGGCAAACGTTTGGTCGAGAGTGAAATCGACATGGACGACATCGCCAACTGCTTCACCTACTTCGGCAAGCTCGCCGGACAGGACAGCGGCCGCATGGTCGATGCCGGCGACGAGCGCGTCATCAGCCGCATCGTGCACGAACCCGTCGGAGTCTGCGGCCTGATCGCGCCGTGGAACTACCCCCTGCTACAGGCTGCGTGGAAGATCGCCCCGGCCCTCGCGGCGGGCAACACCTTCGTGCTCAAGCCGAGCGAGCTCACCCCGCACACCAGCATGCTCATGATGGAGCTGCTCGACCACCTCGGCCTGCCCGCGGGCGTCGCCAACCTCGTTCTCGGCGCGGGCCCTGTGGCCGGAGCCCCGCTGGCCAGCCATCCCGACGTCGATCTCGTCTCGTTCACCGGAGGCCTCGAAACCGGCAAGAAGATCGCCGCCGCAGCTGCCGGAACCGTCAAAAAGGTCGCCCTCGAACTCGGCGGCAAGAACCCGAACGTGATCTTCGCCGACGCCGACTTCGATGCCGCGGTCGACAACGCTCTCAACGGCGCGTTCGTGCATTCGGGCCAGGTATGCTCCGCCGGCGCGCGCATCGTGGTGGAGGTATCCATTGCGGAGAAGTTTGTCGACGAGCTGGTGCGCCGGGCCAATCAGATTCGTCTCGGCGGGCCATTCGACCCGAACGCCGAGACCGGACCGCTGATCAGCGCCGCCCACCGCGACAAGGTCACCGCCTACGTAGCCAAGGGTCTGACCGAGGGAGCCCGCCTCCGATCGGGCGGAACCTGGGGCGAGGGCGACCTGACCGAAGGGTTTTACTACACGCCCACCATCCTCGACCAAGTATCGAGCGGAATGTCCGTCGTGATCGACGAAGCGTTCGGCCCGGTCGTGACCATCGAGACCTTCGAGACCGAAGCCGATGCCGTGCGGATCGCGAACGACACCGTCTACGGCCTGGCCGGAGCGGTCTGGACCCAGGACGCCGGCAAGGCCCAACGCATAGCCAAGGCCCTGCGCCACGGCACCGTCTGGATCAATGACTTTCACCCCTACCTGCCGCAGGCCGAGTGGGGCGGCTACGGCCAGTCGGGGTCCGGCCGCGAGCTCGGCCCGATGGGCCTCGGCGAATACCAGGAAACCAAGCATATCTACCAGAACACGGCCCCGGCCGTGACCGGCTGGTTTCAGCAGCGGTAGCTGCGGGCATCCGCTTATCGCGTGAGTAGATCGACCAGATGAGGAATCAATTGACCACTGCAATACCCGCTACGCCCACCGAATTCGACTACATCGTCATCGGGGGCGGGTCGGCGGGAGCCGCCGTCGCCGCGCGACTCTCGGAAGACCCCGCCGTTCAGGTCGCCCTCGTGGAGGCCGGGCCAGACGACCGCGGCATCGACGCCATTCTGCGACTCGACCGCTGGATGGAACTGCTCGAGAGCGGCTACGACTGGGACTACCCGATCGAGCCGCAGGAACACGGAAACTCTTTTATGCGGCACGCCCGCGCCAAGGTGATGGGCGGCTGTTCGAGTCACAATTCCTGCATCGCCTTCTGGGCGCCGGCGGAAGACCTCGACGATTGGGCCGGCAAGCACGGCGCGACCGGCTGGGAGGCCGCGAACACCTTCCCCCTGTTCACCAAGCTCGAAACCAACGAAGACCAGGCGTCCCATCACGGGCACGACGGTCCCGTGCACCTGATGAACGTGCCCGCCAACGATCTGTGCGGCGTCGCCCTGCTCGACGCCTGCGAGCAGGCCGGTATTCCGCGCACGACGTTCAACTCCGGCACGACCGTGGTCAATGGCGCGAATTTCTTTCAGATCAATCGGCAAGCGGACGGCACGCGCGCGTCGTCGTCGGTCTCCTATATCCACCCGATCATGCAGCGCGAGAACTTCACCCTGCTCACCGACCTGCGCGCGCGCAAGCTCGTGTTCGACGCGAATAAGCGCTGCATCGGCGTGGACGTCGTCGACGCCGCTTTCGGCAAGACGCACCGTCTCTCTGTCTGCGCCGAGGTCATCCTCTCGGCCGGCGCCATCGACTCTCCCAAGCTGCTGATGCTCTCCGGCATCGGCCCAGCCGCGCAGCTGGCCTCCTTCGGCATCGAGGTGCTCGCGGACTCCCCCGGCGTTGGAGAGAACCTGCAGGATCACCCCGAAGGCGTGATTCAGTGGGAGTCGAAGCAGCCGATGACCGATACGTCCACCCAGTGGTGGGAGGCCGGCATCTTCACCACAACCGAGGAGGGTCTCGACCGCCCCGACCTCATGTTCCACTACGGTTCGGTGCCGTTCGACATGCACACCGCCCGCCAGGGGTACCCGACCACGGAGAACGGCTTCTGCCTGACGCCGAACGTGACGCATGCCCGGTCGCGTGGTACGGTGACGCTGCGCTCGAGCGACTACCGCGACAAGCCGAAGGTCGACCCTCGCTACTTCACCGACCCGCACGACATGCGCGTCATGGTCGCCGGTATTCGCAAGGCGCGCGAGATCGTCGCCCAGCCGGCCATGGCCGATTGGGCTGGCGTCGAACTGTACCCGGGCGTCGACGTACAAACGGATGCCCAGATCACCGACTACATCGAGAAAACCCACAACACGGTCTACCACCCGGCCGGAACCGTGCGTATGGGCGCGGTCGACGATGCGTTCTCGCCGCTCGACCCGGAGCTGCGGGTTAAGGGCGTCACGGGCCTGCGCGTCGCCGACGCCTCGGTGATGCCCGAGCTCGTCACCGTCAACCCGAACATCACCACCATGATGATCGGCGAGCGGTGCGCCGAACTCGTGAAGGCGAGCCGCAGCATCCACTGAGTTACAGCCCGCCGCGCGGGTCTGGCCGCCTGCGGAACGCGGGACGGAAAAGTGGGCGCCTCCCGAAGGAGACGCCCACTTTCTGTCGTAATAGCTGGACTCAGAAGTCCATGCCACCGAGGCCGTCGTTGCCGACAAGCCCGAGAAGAACTCTGCTCCGGCCGGCGACCCTTCGGGTGGCGCCACACCTGCTCGGCCAGCTACGCCTACTCGGTCGCGAGGGCCGCGACCGGGGTGATGCGGGTCGCCCGGCGGGAGGGCGCCAGCGACGCCACCGCGGTGAGGGCAACCGCCGCGACAACGATAACCGCGAGCAGCACGAGCGGCACCGTCGGCACCACGATGCCCGGTGAGCCCTGGATACCGCCGATGAGCGACTGCGCCCCGGCCCAGCCGTAGAACGTACCGAGCACAAGGCCGACGACCACCGCCGCGGCGCTGAGTTGCGCGCTCTCGATGAGAATCATTCGACGGATCTGACGCGCTGTGAACCCGAGCGCGCGCAGCAGGCCCAGTTCCGCTGCGGCGACGAGAACGGGGAGGAGCTGGATCATTTTCATATCTCCAGCCTGCTGGGTCACTACCGCGCGGTCGTCCGTCCAGAGTCGCTACGCGCTACCTCGCAAGGATGACTCTGTCGGGTGGACCGAACTCATGGCTCGACGCGGAACGCACAAAAAATGGGCGCCTCCCGAAGAAGACGCCCACTTTCGTGTACCGCTGGCGGGACTTAGAAGTCCATGCCACCCGAGGGGTCGCCGGCCGGAGCCGAGTTCTTCTCGGGCTTGTCGGCGACGACGGCCTCGGTGGTGAGGAACAGTCCGGCGATCGACGATGCGTTCAGCAGCGCGGAGCGGGTGACCTTCACCGGGTCATTGATTCCGGCAGCGATCATGTCGACGTACTCGCCGGTGGCGGCGTTGAGGCCCCATCCGACGGGCAGGTTGCGCACCTTGTCGGCGACAACTCCCGGCTCCATGCCGGCGTTGAGTGCGATCTGCTTGAGCGGGGCGTCAATGGCAACGCGCACGATGTTCGCGCCGGTCGCCTCGTCACCAACGAGGTCAAGGATTGCCTTGCCCTCGAATGCGGTCTTGCCGGCCTGAATCAGTGCAACGCCACCACCGGCAACGATACCCTCTTCAACGGCAGCCTTGGCGTTACGCACCGCATCTTCGATGCGGTGCTTGCGCTCCTTGAGCTCAACCTCCGTTGCGGCTCCAGCCTTGATGACAGCAACGCCGCCAGCAAGCTTGGCGAGGCGCTCCTGGAGCTTCTCGCGGTCGTAGTCGCTGTCGGTGTTCTCGATCTCGGCACGGATCTGCGAGACGCGACCGGCGATGGCTTCGACGTCGCCGGCACCCTCAACGATCGTGGTCTCGTCCTTGGTGATGACGACCTTGCGGGCGCTACCAAGCAGGTCGAGGGTGACGTTCTCAAGCTTGAGGCCGACCTCTTCCGAGATGACCTGTCCACCGGTGAGGATGGCGATGTCCTGCAGCTGAGCCTTGCGACGGTCGCCGAAGCCCGGAGCCTTGACGGCGACGGACTTGAAGATGCCACGGATCTTGTTCACAACGAGCGTGGCCAGGGCCTCACCGTCGACGTCTTCCGCAATGATGAGGAGCTGCTTGCCGGTCTGGATGACCTTGTCCACGATGGGGAGCAGGTCCTTGATGTTGGAGACCTTGGAGTTGACGATCAGGATGTAGGGGTCTTCGAAGACCGCTTCCTGACGGTCGGGGTCGGTGACGAAGTACGCCGACAGGAAGCCCTTGTCGAAGCGCATGCCCTCGGTGAGCTCGAGCTCGGTGCCGAAGGTGTTCGACTCCTCGACGGTGACAACACCTTCCTTGCCGACCTTGTCGATGGCCTCGGCGATGATCGCGCCGATTTCGGTGTCTCCGGCGGAGATGGACGCGGTTGCGGCGATCTCTTCCTTGGTTTCGATTTCCTTGGCGCTGGCGACGAGCTCGGCGATGACAGCGGCCGTAGCCTTCTCGATGCCGCGCTTCAGGCTGATCGGGTCGGCGCCGGCAGCGACGTTGCGCAGGCCTTCGCGAACCAGGGCCTGGGCGAGAACGGTTGCGGTGGTCGTGCCGTCGCCGGCTACGTCATCCGTCTTCTTGGCGACCTCTTTGACGAGCTCCGCACCGATCTTCTCGTACGGGTCGTCGAGCTCGATCTCCTTGGCGATGGACACGCCGTCGTTGGTGATCGTGGGGGCGCCCCACTTCTTCTCCAGAACGACGTTGCGTCCGCGCGGGCCGAGGGTGACCTTGACGGTGTCGGCCAGAATGTTCAGGCCGCGCTCAAGCCCACGACGGGCCTCTTCATTGAATGCAATGATTTTTGCCATATGTGTAACTCGTCCCTCCCGGACGTTCCAAACGATGATGGGGTTAGCACTCAGATGACGAGAGTGCTAAAACGATTCTGGCACTCTGGGGTCGAGAGTGCAAGCGAGCATCGGGGGTGACGCCGGGCTATCTGCAGACCCTCAGGGAACGAGGTCGACCGAGCCGGTGCCGTTGGGTACGAGCTGAAACCAGGTATTGCCCGGTGCCAGCCGAATTGTCACTCCATTGGCATCGACGAGGCGGATCGGCTTGCTCTGGGAGTCCTTGCTCCAGGTGGCCGCGATGGTCTTTCCGCCGCTGGAGATCGACGCTTCCCCCGACGCGATCAGCTCGGTCTTGGGGATGCTCTGGTCGACGGTCACGTTCACCCGCACCACGACGACGTTCGTTGCCTTCAGTTGCGCGCCTTCCGGAGTCAGATCGGGCGCGCCGTCCTGCGCGCGCAGGTATGCGGCGGCTTCGGCGTTCCAGGTCCAGCTGCGGGCACTGGAGTTGGAGAATCGGGTGTTGATCACCGAGATCGGGGTGCCGTCCACGACAGCGGATGCCCCGGCGAGCGCGGGCGCATAGGCATACTGCTGGGTGGGCGGTGCGACGGTCGCGTTTCGGTTGACGAATTCGGAAGCCGCGAGGATAACGTTGTGCGGGGCCGCTGTAGCCTTGGAACGAGAAAATAGCCCGGTCGTGTCGTAGTCGAAGATGGCACTGATTTGACCGGTCGCGTTCATCGCGTCGACGAATCGTTGCTGCCCGCCCGAAAACGCTACGAGGCCGCCGAACGGCGCAATGATGTCGGGGTCCATCGGGCGGATCGAGCGCACCGGGCCGACCTGGTCGGGAATGCTGGACTGCCACACGGCGACGTATCGGGTGATGCCACCCTCGACCAGCTCTTCGAACATCAGGTCGGTACGGTCGATCACGACCTGCGGGCGGGCGGCCACGTGGTTGTCGATCTTGGCCGCGAGGGAGGGATGTGCCGACGACCCGACCGCAACGGTCAGGCCGCTGAGCGGGGCGATTTCCGTAGCGGCGGGGGCGACATAGTTCGACGTCCACGCTTCGGCCGTCTGCGTCTCGGTCGGCGTCGCGCTACTGCCGGTGCATCCGCTCAGCAGCAATGCTGGAACGATCAGAGCGAGCAGACCCGCGGTCTTCAGCGGTCGAATGGTGCGGGCTGTCTTTTTCTTGGTCACCGGTAAACACTAACGCCGCCCGTTGCAGCGGGCGGCGTTAGGTGGGGGACAGACCCCGTTTAGGGGGTGGGTCAGGCCGGTCGAACCGATTCAGCCTGGGGGCCTTTCGCTCCGGCACCGACCTCAAAGACGACCTGCTGGCCTTCTTCGAGCACTTTGTACCCGCTCATGTCAATGGCGGAGTAGTGAACGAACACGTCCTGCCCTCCCCCATCGACAGTGATGAAGCCGAAACCCTTTTCAGCGTTGAACCATTTAACGGTTCCGTTCGCCATGTGTTACTCCTTGCTCAAATTCGACGGCACGGCCCATTGGCTGTTCCGGGCCCTGCCGCAGAGACTGCGTTCATTTTGAACGAGCAGCAAATCCCCGAGAGCAAGTCTTCTGTTGCAAGTTACCTACTGGTGCAAGTTACCTTGGGCGAGCGTTCTTGATCCGGGCGGGTATTGCCCGAACAAAATGTTTGACCAAAACCAGATAATACTGAAGTGGCCGCAGAAGAAAAGGGGCTTGACGAATCAGGTAATGCCCAGTACGTCGGCAGTTTCGAGTTACGATCAGCCCGCAGGAATGACGTAGTCGTTGCCGACGACGACGGTCAGGCTGGCACCTGTGTCAACAAAATTGGACGAAACGACGATCGTCGAGCCGGGCAGTGAGGCTGCGATGCCGCGGGCGGCGCCTTCCAGGCTGGCATCGGCGTAGTAGATGACGGTGGTCGGTTCGGTGTCTGTGCTCGCGTTGCCGGTGCCACTGACCACCCAGCCGGCGGCGGTGAGCGTGTCGCTGACGGATGCTGCGACACCGTTCGCCGCGGAGCCGTTCAGCACATTCACGGTCAGCGCCGGGTCGACGGTGGCTTCAGCCGTTGGAATGACGGTCTCAGTGGGGATCGGGGTCGAGCTGGCCGAGGACAGCCCCGGGATATTGGAGAAGTCGAGGCGATTGTTGATCGCGAAGATTCCGACCACGCCAACCGCGATCAACAGCACGGTGACGCCGAGCGCCCACCAGAACCCGATCCAGCCGCGGCCCTTCTTGCCGGGAGCACGGTGAGCACCCACCCGGTCGAGGGCATGCGTGTGGGTGTCGAAACGGTCTTTCGCAAATTTTCGCGCCATGGTGATTGAATCCTTGGTTGGCCAGCCAGGCCGGAATCGAGCGATGTGTAACGGCCCGGTTCTGGCGGAAAGCGGTCAGGTACTAGTCGTGGGTGGGCAGCGAACGACTGGCGCGCGCCTCGGATCGTGCGGAACGCATCCGCTGCAGTCGGTTCACAAGCATCGGGTCGAAGGCCAGCGCCAACGGTGAATCGACCAGTGCCCCTAATAGCTGATAGTACCGGGCGGCCGAGAGGCCGAATGTGGCGCGGATGGCCTCTTCTTTGGCGCCGACGTGCCGCCACCATTGCCGTTCAAAGGCGAGCACGGCTTCGTCGCGCTCGCTGAGCTGGGTCGAAATCGGGGCGCTGCCGGCGGGCAGAGTGGTGCGCTGCGTGGGGGCCGGTGTGCTCTCAATCATTGATCTATCTCTCCCCCGGGGCAGTTTCGACGGGTTATCCGACGGGCTCATCCTATTTGCGGGCGGCTGAATGTTGCCTCCGGCACGCCCGGAACGGCCCAGTCGAACGACAGGTCGCCGTGCAAACGCTGCGAAATCTATCGGCCAGGAATGCGCGTGTCGCTGCACGAGTTTAGGCTGGGTAGAGGTTGTCCGGGTGCGGACGGCCAGATCGAAGGGACATCCACCATGGACTACACAATCAAGAAGTCAAACGACGAGTGGCGCTCCGAGCTGGGCCCGGAGAAGTTCAAGGTTTTGCGTGAAGCCGGAACCGAACGCCCCGGAACCGGCGAACTGCTCGACGAAGAGCGCTCCGGCACCTACACCTGCGGTGCGTGTAACGCCGAGCTGTTCAAGAGCGGCACCAAGTTTGACTCCGGCTGCGGCTGGCCGAGCTTCTACGAGTCGGTACGGCCCGAAGCGGTCGAATTGCTCGAAGACCGTTCCCTGGGCAGCGTGCGCACCGAGGTGCGCTGCGCGAACTGCGGCTCACACCTGGGACACGTTTTTCCCGACGGATTCGGCACGCCGACCGGCGACCGGTACTGCATGAACTCGATCTCGCTCAACTTCACGCCCGCTGAGTAGAGCGGTGCTGTCGACAACAGATGCTGCCACCTCGGTTGTCTTTCGGGCCGTCAATCATCGGCGCAGCTACTCAAAAGTGAGCGCCTCGGCACCGACCCGAGCCGAGCTGCTGCCCCTCGTTGCCGCGGCGGCGCGGGTGGCCGATCACGGCGCGCTGCGTCCGTGGCGGCTGTTGGAGCTGCGCGGCGACGCCCGCGAGCGGTTGGGGGCGTCGTTTGTGGCGGCATCCGCTTGTGAGGGTAGTGATGCGCTCAAGCTGGCGGCTAAGCCGCTGCGGGCGCCCCTGTTGATCGCGGTCGTCGCGTCGCGTCGGGCCAGTTTTAAGGTGACCGACTGGGAACAGGATGCTGCGGCGGCGGGGGTCGCGCACCTGCTGTCGCTGCTTCTCGATGACGCGGGGTGGTGCGCGATGTGGCGCACCGGCCCACTCGTGCGCACCGGCCCGGTGCGGGTCTTGCACGGCCTCGGCGACAACGAGGAGCTGCTCGGCTGGCTCTATGTCGGCGGCATTCCTGAGGATTCGAAGCCGGGCGTGCGGCTGTCGATCGACCCCGAGGAGTTTCTCGGGGTTCTGTGAGTCAGACCAGGCCTATCCATCGATCGGCGACTTCTGACCAGACCCGCCGAAGGTCGTCTTCGTTCTCGCGCATGGGGTCGATGACGTGTTCCGGCAGGTAGCCGGCGGCACGCAAATCGTCGCTGTCACTTTCAGCCCATGCTTCGGCGGTCGCCGCCGAAGCCTCCAGGTGGAATTGCAGCCCCCAGGCCGCGGGGCCGACACGAAAAGCCTGGTTGGGGCAGCGATCGCTGGTGCATAGCGATACGGAGTTCGCCGGCAGGTCGTGTACTTCGAGCGAATGCCACTGCAGCGCCCGGAGCGGCGACGGCAGGTCATGGAGCAGAGGATCCGCGGCGGCGCTGTCGGTCAGCTCGAGACCGCTGAGACCGATCTCGGCGCCGCGCCGCACCCGTCCGACCGTTCCACCGGCTACGACGGCGAGCATCTGGGCTCCCAGGCAGATCCCGAGGAGCGGGACCTCTCTCTGGAGACAGTCGGCGATGAGTTCACGAACCCGGGGCAGCCAGGCTGCTCGTTCGTCGTCCGTCGGCCCGGTCGTTCCGCCGAGTACGACGACACCATCGAAGCCGTCGGCACGACCGGGGATCGGTGTCCCGGCATCCGGGCCGACCCGAACCAGGTCGATGCCGGCCGCGAGGATTCGCTCCCCGACCAGCCCCACACCAGCATTAGCCTCGTGTTCGACCACTAAAATTCGTTTCACCATCACAGCCGTTCGCTTGGTTCGTCAGAATGGCCCGGTGTTCGCGCCGTGCCCCGTGCGTGGTCGGGGCGGCGCCAGCGCACCGCGGCGATAACGACGGCCACCAGGGCGAGAGCCGTGCCGGCAATGGTCGTCAGGCCAAGCGGATGCCCCGCCGACGGCGCCAGCAGATCCAGTGCGAGGGCGCAGAGCAGCTGCCCGGCGACGATGCAGAGTCCCAGCATGAGCACGCCGGTGGTACGCACGACGAGCGCGGCCCCGGCGATGAAGATGCAGCCGATCAGTCCGCCGGTATAGAGCCACGGGTTGCTCGGCAGGTCGAGCGCGAAGCCGACCAGCAGGCCGTGCACGAGCGCGGCGAGCACGAGCGCAATGGTGCCACTGAGAAAATTCAGAAAGGTCGCTGTGAGGGCGCTTTGCGCGATGACCCGCACCTGACCGTTCACAGCTTGCTGCCAGCCCTGCCCGATGCCAGCGATCAGCGGCAGTGCGAGCAACCAGAGCGCGCCGCTGCCGTGCAGTTCGCCGCTCACCGTGAACGCGACAGCCACCAGGGCGAGCCCGGCACCGACGATTTTGGACGCGTGCAGGGTTCGACGCCCACCGGGGCCGATGCCGAAACGGTCCATGAGCACGCCGCTCACGGTCTGGCCGGCCACGACGGCCACCGTGAACAGGGCGATGCCGAGCGGCGCGGCGACGAGGCCCTGGGACAGCACGAACAGTGCGCCGGCCAGGCCGCCGAGCAGATGCCACCAGGAGAGGTGCTTCGTTTTCACACCGCGGGCGACCAGTTGCAGGCCGCGGCGCCCGCTACGAAACACGACGAGGCCGAGGCTCAGAATGACCAGGCCAGAGCCGAAGGAGATGACGGCTGCGGTGAATCCGTCGCCGATCTGGTGCCCGAGTTCGCCGTTCACCCGCGATTGCACCGCGTACAGCGCCCCGATCAGCACCGAGAAAACCAGGGCCAGCCAGACCGGCACAGCGGATGCTGGCGCGACCGAGGAATCCGTTCGGGTCTGCGCGCGGGCCGGGGTCACCTGGTAATACTACGAGGTGCTGGGCGCTGAGTGCCGCCGGGCCCACCTTCGGACACCGGGCCCATGATCTATCGTGGGCTCAGTTTCCGGGCCCGGACCCGGAAAGTGTAGACAGCGCGGGTCAGGCTGCGCGGACCTCGATCTCGCCGGGAGCGGCTCCGTCGCTGCCGAAAACGAGGCGGCGGTTGGCGATCTTGTCCGTGAAGAACCGGTCGTGGCTGACCACCACAACGGCACCGGGAAAGTGCACGAGCGCGCGTTCCATCACCTGGGTGCTCGACATGTCGAGGTGGTTGGTCGGTTCGTCAAGCAGCAACACCGACGCTCCGGAGAGCAGGCACTGGGCCATCGCTACTCGCGCGCGCTGCCCGCCGGAGAGGGCACCGATCTTCTGCTTGAGGTCGGCCTCGCTGAACTGGAACATGGTCAGAAAGCGGTTGACGGACTTCTTCGTTGCGGTCAACGCGAGGCTGCCGGGCATGGCATTCACGGCGTGACTGACCGTGTCGCTCGGGTCGAGTTCGTCGAGAATCTGGTTGTAGGAGACGACGCCGGCGCCGCTGGCCCAGGCGACGTCACCCCGGTCGGCCGTCTCTTCGCCGGTGAGCACGCGCAGCAGGGTGGTTTTGCCGCTGCCGTTGCTGCCGAGCACGACGATGCGGTTACCGCGACGCACTTCGAAGCTGAGGTTCTCGAACAACACTTTGTCGCCATAGCTCTTGGCGAGACCGTCGACCCGGCAGAGCACGTCCTTGACGTGCAGGTTGCCGTAGATCTCAGTGATGATCTGGTCGACCGGGCGCGGCGTGCGCGACTTCTTGATGTGGGCGAGCTGGTTGCCGAGCTGACGGCTCTCGGCTTTGGCTGCTTCGCGCCGGTCCGCGATTCCCTCGGCTTCAAAAGCGAGCAGCTCGGATTCGTGCACGAACTGGGCCTCGAGGGTCTTCAGCCGAAACTGCTTCTGCACAATGTACTCGCCGAAGTTGCCTGGATACTCGTGCAGGTGATAGTTCTCGACCTCGATGATGCGGGTGACGACGGCGTCCAGAAATTTGCGGTCGTGCGAGACCACGATGGCGGCACCCTTGAAGCTCTTGAACCAGGCTTCGAGCCACTCCACGCCGGCCACGTCGAGGTAGTTGGTAGGCTCGTCGAGAAGCAGCACGTCGGGCGCCTCGAGCACGATCTTGGCCAGGGCCGCCCGGTTGCGCCAGCCGCCGGAGAGCTCGTCGATCGAGCAGACGCGGTGTGCCTCGTCGAATCCGAGGGTGGTCAGGGCGGTGTCGATGTGGCGCTTGTAGTCCCAGCCGTCCAGGCGGTCCATCTCTTCGAAAAGTTCGCCCTGGCGGGTGATCAGCCGGTCGAGGTCATAGCTGGCCGAGGAATCGACGGCGATCGCCGCGTCGATGGAGGCGAGTTCAGCCTCGACCGCCTTCACCGCCACAAACAATTCGTCGAGCACCTCGGTGATGGTCTGCGCGCCGTTGAGCTCGGAGAACTGCGAGAAGTAGCCGACCCGGATGCCGTCCTCGAGCGTCACCTCGCCGGTATCGGGCGAGACCTGGTCGAGAATCAGCTTGAGAATGGTGGACTTGCCGGAGCCGTTCTTGCCGATCAGGCCGACCCGGTCACCGGGTTCGAGGCGAAAGAACGCTTCGCGCAGAATCTGCGTGTTCTCAAAGCGGATGCTGACGTCGTTCAGCCGGATCAGGCTCATGCGTATTTCCTTTCGGGGCGCGGGTGCGCGGGGGCGGGCATCCGCTCTTAAAACCCCAGCCATCAGTGTACGTGGAGGCCGTGTGCGGCCCTCGGGAGAAAGCGTCGAACCGGCAGACAAAAACCCCTACTTCCCAGTTGGGAGTAGGGGTTTTTGGGGCCGGCCACGGGACTTGAACCCGTAACCCCCACTTTACAAGAGTGGTGCGCTACCAATTGCGCCAGGCCGGCATGAGGCCAAAGCCTCGAAAGACCATCCTAAATGATTTCGGGGCCGCCACGGGCAACAGCCAAGCGGATGCGCGTGGGGCATCCGCTGGTAACTACCCGCCGGGTGTCGGTTCGGGCGTCGGCGTCGAGGTGGAGTACGTCTCACCGAGGGCCACCTGCACGAAGGACGCGAACTCCTTCGGGTCTTCGATCGACCCGGTGTACGGCTTGCCATTGACAAGCACGGTGGGGGCGCTCGTGATCGCCTTGATCGAGGAATTGGGTATGGGGCCGTCGAGCGCGCGATTGGTTGCCGCCTTGACCCACGATTCATAGGTGCCGTCATCGATGCAGGAGTTGATGTTGGAGACCGCCGTGCTCACGCCGGAATCCTTCACGACGGCCTTGATCTCGTCGTTGCTGCGGCCGGGCGACGTCTCTTCCGGCTGGTCAACGAACAGGGCCGAGCTGAAGGCGAAGAAATCATCTGGCGAGTAGTTGGCGACGCAGGCTGCAGCGTTCGCCGCCCGCAGGGAGTACTTGGTGCCGGCGGACTTGCTCGTGAGAATGGCCACCGGGTGAATTTCAACGGTCGCAGCTCCGGAATCGACCCAGCTGGCGATCTGTTCGTTGTTGGCGTCTTCGAAGTCGCCACAGAGCGGGCAGAGGTAGTCGACATAGATGCGAATGTTGGCGACGGCGCCGGAGGTATCCGGTTCGGATGCCCGCAGGTTCGCGTCGGGCTGCAGCGCGGGCGTGAGCGTAGTGACCATGCCCTCGCCGATGAGCGCGCCGTCGCTGGCCATGTTTTTCGGACCCGGACCGGCCGGTTTGATCGAATTCACGATTATGACGGAGACCAGAACGACGATGGCAACGGCGGCGATAGCGATGCCGCCCTGCAAGAACAGTTTGTTGCGGCGGTCCTTCTTCTTTTGGCTGACTCGAAGCTGCTTCGCCTTGACCCGGGCGGCGTCACGCCGCCGGTTTTTTGAGGGACTGCTGTCGCTTGGTCCGCCAATAGTCATAAAAATTCGCTTTCGAGAAGTAGGGGCGCACGTGGAGGCACCTCTGGAATATTAGATCCCCTGACTGGGAAACGACCAAACGGGGGCGGACCGGCGCCGGGGCATCCGTCGTGTAATAATGGAAATGTCGCGCGCTTTGGCGCGCGGCGCACAAATCCTATTCACAACGGATCGTCCGGCACGTTCCTGCCGGTGAAGGAGTAATAATCATGGCTTCAGTGACCTTTGACAAGGCAACCCGGCTCTACCCTGGTTCCACGAGGCCGGCTGTTGACCAGCTCGACCTGCAGGTCGCCGATGGCGAATTCCTGGTTTTGGTCGGCCCGTCCGGCTGCGGCAAGTCCACTTCACTGCGAATGCTCGCCGGCCTCGAAGAGGTCAACGATGGCAACATTTTCATCGGTGACCGCAACGTGACGGATGTCCCGCCGAAAGACCGCGACATCGCCATGGTCTTTCAGAACTACGCGCTGTACCCGCACATGACCGTCGCCGAGAACATGGGCTTCGCGCTCAAGATCGCCGGCATCAACAAGGACGAGCGCGCCGCCCGCGTGCTCGAAGCCGCCAAGCTGCTCGACCTCGAGCCCTACCTCAGCCGCAAGCCGAAGGCACTTTCTGGTGGCCAGCGCCAGCGCGTTGCCATGGGCCGCGCGATCGTTCGTCAGCCTCAGGTGTTCCTGATGGACGAGCCGCTCTCCAACCTTGACGCCAAGCTGCGCGTGCAGACGCGTACGCAGATCGCGTCACTGCAGCGCCGCCTCGGCGTCACGACCGTCTACGTGACCCACGACCAGACCGAGGCCCTGACCATGGGTGACCGGATTGCGGTACTGAAGGACGGCATCCTGCAGCAGGTCGGTTCGCCCCGCGACCTGTACGCCAAGCCGCAGAACGTGTTCGTGGCCGGCTTCATCGGCAGCCCCGCGATGAACCTGTTCCTCGCCGACACCGTCGATGGCGGCATCAAGTTCGGCACCGCGACCGTTCCGGTGCAGCGCGAGACGCTCGCCAGCTCGACCGGCAAGAAGGTCACCGTGGGAATTCGCCCGGAGGACATCCAGATGTCGTCCACCGCTGGCGACGGCCTGCAGATCGAGGTCGACCTGGTTGAAGAACTCGGCGCCGACGGCTACCTCTACGGCCACTCCACCATCGAGGGCAAGCGCACCGACATCGTCGCTCGCGTCGACGGCCGCTCGCACCCGAACGCCGGCGAGACGGTGTACCTCACGGCTACCCCGAACCACCTGCACGTGTTCGACGCGGAAAGCGGCCTGCGCCTCGGCGGCGCCGTCACCGACTAGTCTCCATGAACGGCGGGAGGGGCTTGCTCCCTCCCGCCGGTTAGGCTCCAACCATGAGCGGTTCCCTCAATATCATCGCGGCCACTGCCGACCCTGCCCTGCTCGACCTACCGTGGCAGTTGCCCCTCGACGCCTGGCCGAATGAGAACATCGCCTCACTGCCCAAGGGCATTTCGCGCCACCTCGTGCGCTTCGCCCACCTGAGTGGGCGGGTGGTCGCCATCAAAGAGACCACGAGCGAGATGGCCAAGCGCGAGTACGACATGTTGCGCACCCTGGCCAACCTCGAGATCCCCTGCGTCGAGCCGGTCGCCGTCATCACCAACAGAACGGATGCCGACGAGGACCCGCTGAATTCTGTTCTGGTCACTCGTCACCTCAAGTTCTCACTCCCCTACCGCGCCCTGTATTCGCACGCCCTGCGACCGGATACCGCTACCCGGCTGGTCGACGCCCTCGCCGTGCTGCTCGTGCGGCTGCACATGATCGGGTTCTTCTGGGGCGACGTGTCGCTCTCGAACACCCTGTTTCGCCGCGATGCCGGTGCCTTTGCCGCCTATCTTGTCGATGCCGAAACCGGGCAGTTGTACTCGGGAGGGTTGTCGAACGGCCAGCGCGAAAACGACCTCGAAATTGCCCGGGTGAACATCGCCGGGGAGCTCATGGACCTCGAAGCCGGTGGCCGGGTCGCCGACGAGCTTGACCCGATTCGGGTCAGCAATGGAATCGTCGCCGCCTACCGACTGCTCTGGAAAGAGCTCACCGGCTCGGAGTCATTCTCCAACTCCGAACGCTGGCGCATCGCCCAGCGCGTGCAACGCCTGAACGACCTCGGTTTCGACATCGAGGAACTGGCGATCAAGACCGACAGCGCTGGCTCGAGCGTGCGGATTCAGCCGAAGGTCGTCGACGCCGGCCACCACCAGCGCCGGCTGCTGCGCTTGACCGGCCTCGACGCCGAAGAGAACCAGGCCCGCCGCCTGCTGAACGACCTGGATTCGTACCGGGCCGCCTACGGTTCGCCGGCCGCGGACGAGGAGATGGTCGCCCACGAGTGGCTGGTGCGGGTGTTTGAGCCGGTGGTGCGGGCCATTCCCGAGGAGCTGCAGGGCAAGCTCGAGCGGGCGCAGGTGTTTCACCAGCTGCTCGATCACCGTTGGTACATGGCGCAGAACCAGTCGAGGGATATCCCGCTTGCCGAGGCGGTCACGTCCTACGTGCAGGATGTACTGCGCCACCGCCGGGACGAGGCCACCGTGATGGACCCCGTCACCGAGGCCATCACCCTGCCGATTCGCACGCAGCTCGGCGACGACACGTCTTCTGACCCCGACGATGCCGACGACTGGATGCTCAAGGTCTAGTTCCGCTGCTGGTGTCCGGCGCCGTGTGTTTTCCGGGCCCGGGCCCGGTCGAAAGAGAAGCGGGGCTAGAGCTTGGCAGCCTGCTTGGCCTGCTTGATTTGGGCGCGGAGACGGGCTACCTCGTAGAGGGTGACGCCGACGGCGATTCCGGCATTGAGCGACTCGGTCGCCGCGCTGATCGGAATCGAGACGATCGCGTCGCAGGTGTCGGTGACGAGGCGAGACAGGCCTTTGCCCTCGCTGCCGACGACGATCACGATCGGGCGTTCGGCGAAGCCGATGCCGAGGTCGGGCAGCGACACGTCGCCGCCACCGTCGAGTCCGAGCACGAACACGCCCTGCGCCTTGAGCGCCTTCAGCGTCTGGGTGAGGTTGCTCGCCATGGCGACGGGCGTGCGCGCCGCGGCGCCGGCGCTGGTCTTCCAGGCTGAGGCCGTGACGCCGACCGAGCGACGCTGCGGCACGATGATTCCGTGGCCGCCGAACGCAGCGGTCGAGCGGATGATCGCGCCCAGGTTGCGCGGGTCGGTGATGCCGTCGAGGGCCACGAACAACGGCTTGTGGCCGCGGCTGATCGTGAGTTCGAGCAGCTCCATCGGGTGCGCATACTCATACGCGGGAACCTTGAGGGCGAGGCCCTGGTGCACGGCGTCGCGACCGGCGAGACGGTCGAGTTCGGGGCGCATGACCTCGAGGATGGGGATGTTGCGGCTGGTCGCCATGAGCAGAACCTCTTTGACCCGCTCATCCATTTCGATGCGCGCGGCAATATAGAGGGTCAGCGCGGGGATCTTGGCGCGCAGCGCCTCGAGCACCGAGTTACGACCGGTGACAATCTCGTGCTCGTCGATCTGCTTGGCCCGACGGGTCGAGGATCCGCCGCCGCCGGTGTTGCCGGTGCCGCGCTGGGGTGCACCCTGCGAGGCGCCGCGGGCGCCACCGCGGGGGGCGCTGCCGCGAGCCGGGGTGCCGCCGCGCGAGCCGCCACGGTTGGCGGAGGCATCCGCTGCGGGGCGCGAGTTGAAGCCACCGGCCGCAGTGAACCGCTCGGCGGCCGCTTTACGCTTACCGGCGGGGTGGTACGGACGGTCTTCGGCCTTGGGGGTGGGCTTTTTGCCCTCGAGCGCCTGACGGCCCTGGCCGCCGGAGCCGACCTGGGCTCCGCGGCTGCCCTTGCGCACCGATCCAGTGCGCGATTTGCGGTCAAGATTCTTCATCAGTCAAAGCTCCAATGGGCACCCGACGGGGTGTCTTCGATGGTAATTCCGGCGGCGACGAGTTCGTCCCGGATTCGGTCTGCGGCCGCATAGTCGCGGTTTTCGCGGGCGTCGTTGCGGTCGCCGAGCAGTCGCTCGACCAACGCACTCAGGGCCACCATGGCCGGTTCGTCTGTTGCCACGGCCCAGCCGGGCGACAAAGGGTTGATTCCCAGCACTTCGCTCATCGCGAGTACTTCACTGCGAGCGGATGCCGCAGCGTGAAGGTCTTCGGCATCCAGCGCGGCGTTACCGGCGCGCACGGTGTCGTGCAGCACGCCGAGCGCTTGCGGAACGGCGAGGTCGTCGTCCATCGCCGCGGCGAAATCATCGGGCACGACCTCGACGCCAGTGCCGGCGAACCGGGTTCCGGCCAGCCGACGATCGGCGCGGTCGAGAAAACTCTCGACCCGTTCGAGGGCGGCTTCGGCCTCGGCCAGCGAGCCCTCGTTGTAGTCGATGGTGGATCGGTAGTGGGCAGCGCCCAGAAAGTAGCGCACGACGATGGCGCGGGCCTGATCGAGCAGTTCGGCCGCGAACACCGAGTTGCCGAGCGACTTGCTCATCTTCTGCCCGTTCACGTTGACCAGACCGTTGTGCACCCAGTAGTTCGCGAAGTCGCTGCCGGCCGCGTTCGATTGGGCCAGTTCGTTCTCGTGGTGCGGAAACCGCAGATCCAGTCCGCCGCCGTGAATGTCGAAGTGGTCGCCGAGGTAGCGCGCGGCCATGGCAGAGCACTCGATGTGCCAGCCCGGACGCCCCTGGCCCCACGGCGACGACCAGGCTGCGGAGTCGGGTTCGCCGACCTTGGAGCCCTTCCACAGGGCGAAGTCGCGGGGGTCGCGCTTGGCGCGCGGGGAGGGATCCGCTGCCGCTTCCATATTGCCGGGCGACTGGTGCGTGAGCGCGCCATAGGCCGCCCAGCTGGCACTATCGAAGTAGACGTCGCCGGACGCGTCGGGGGCAGCATACGCGTGGCCGCGCTCGATCAGGGTGGATATGAGGGTCTGCATCTCGGTGATGCTCGCCGTCGCGCGCGGTTCGTAGGTGGGGGCGAGAATGCCGAGGCGCTGGTAGCCGGCGGTGAACTCGAGTTCGTAGCGGTACGCGAGCGCCCACCACTGCTCGCTCGAGCCCTTCGCGTTGATCAGGATCTTGTCGTCGATGTCGGTGACGTTGCGCACGAAGGTGACATTCATGCCGCGGTAGCTGAGCCAGCGACGCAACTGGTCGTAGACCAAGGCGCTGCGCAGATGACCGATGTGCGGGCTGGACTGCACGGTGGGGCCACACACGTACATCGAGACCTGGCCCGCTTCGAGGGGGACAAAGTCGCGCAAGGCTTGCGCCTTCGAATCGTACAGTTGCATGGTCACGCCTCCCAGTTTAGGTCAGGGGTCTGACCCGGCTCGGGGGCAGCGAAGAGCAGCGCGGTCGCCGTCGCGGCGATACCTTCCCCGCGTCCGGTGAAGCCGAGCGCATCCGTGGTGGTCGCGGCGATATTGACCGGTGCAGAGAGAATGCCGGAGAGCCGCGTTTCGGCGTCGGCCCGACGCGGTGAAAACTTGGGGCGGTTGCCGATGATCTGCACCGAAACGTTGCCGACCCGGTAGCCGGCGGCCGCAACCAGGCGCACGGTTTCCTCGAGAAAAACGTGGCCGTGGGCACCGCTGAAGCGCGGATCTGCCGTGCCGAATACGCTGCCAATGTCGCCGAGTCCGGCGGCTCCAAGAAGGGCATCGCAGATGGCGTGGGCCGCGACATCGCCGTCGCTGTGTCCGCTGAGTCCGCTCTCCCCCGGCCAATATAATCCGGCCAGCCAGAGTTCCGTCGTGTCGTCGGCCGCGAAGGCGTGCACGTCGAGGCCGGTGCCGATGCGCGGAAGCAGTGTGGGCTGCGGGGCGGCAGCCTGCAGAATCAGATCGGCGCGCTCGAGGTCTTCGGGCGTTGTGATCTTGAAGGCCAGCGGATGCCCACCGATCACGCTCACCGGATTCCCGGCGTCGGCCACGAGCGCTGCGTCGTCGGTGAGCGCTTCGAACCGGCCGTTCTGCACGGCCCAGGCCCGGGCGGCCTCGAGCATGGCGCGGGGAAACCCTTGCGGGGTCTGCACTGCGGAAAGTTCCGACCGATCGACGGTGCCGAGAATGGCACCGGATTCGGCGACACGCTTGATGGTGTCGACCACGGGCAGGCCCGGAATGACGCCGTGCCCGGTGGCGCGCACAGCGGCGACGACCTCGTCGCACAGCGCGGCGGGGGTGAGTGCGCGGGCGGCGTCGTGCACGAGCACCACGTCGACGCTCGGCAGCAGCGCGTTCATGCCCTGGTCCACGGAGTCCTGACGGGTGCGTCCCCCGGCGACCACGGTCACGGACCCGGTGGGCGCCTCGTGGCGGGCGACGGCGCGGACGGCGATGGCGCGGGCATCCGCTACCCGATCGACGGGGGCGACCACGATGATCTGCACCGGCTCGTTCATGCCGAAAATGGAATCTAAGGCATGGTCGAGCAGCGGGCGCAGATGCAGCAGCACGAATGCTTTGGCTTCGGCGTGGCCGAGGCGGGTTCCACTGCCGGCAGCGACCACAATGACCGCGACCGTGGGCGTCGCGGCGACAGCGGAGGCGGGTTCGGGTCGAGCGCCACGGAGGGGCTCTGCCGGCGAATCGGTGGAAACAGTCATATCTGGAGGGTATCTATCTGGTGAAGTGCGAGGGAACATGCAAAAGGCGGCACCTCACGGCGCCGCCCCTCACGAAAGAATAGTCAGGAAGCAAGGACCTCATCGAGAACGGTGGACGCTTTCTCTTCGTCGGTCTTTTCGGCCAGGGCCAGCTCGCTGATCAGGATTTGGCGAGCCTTGGCCAGCATGCGCTTCTCGCCGGCCGACAGTCCGCGGTCCTGGTCGCGGCGCCACAGGTCGCGCACGACCTCTGACACCTTGATCACATCGCCGCTGGCCAGCTTTTCGAGATTGGCCTTGTACCGGCGGGACCAATTGGTGGGCTCTTCGGTGAACGGTGCGCGCAGCACTTCGAACACCTTGTCGAGGCCGTCCTGGCCGATCACATCGCGAACGCCGACGAGGTCGACGTTTTCGGCGGGAACTTCGATGGTGAGATCGCCCTGGGTGACATTCAGCTTGAGGTACAGCTTCTCTTCACCCTTGATGATGCGGGTCTTCACCTCGGTGATCATCGCGGCACCATGGTGGGGATATACGACGGTTTCGCCAACCTGAAACAGCATGGATGTGATCCCTTCAGCAACTTCTAAGATACCACAGCTTCGAGGTGCTACAGTACGCGCGCCCCCGCGAGGCACCGGCCGACAATCGTGCGCTCACACACGCCGCTAAGCTAGTGACAAAGAGAATTTTGCAGCGTCGGCCACTGTCGCGCGCTGCTTTTGAGTAAGTGGAGGTCTTGTGAGAGCGCGCATCGCTGCATCCGTCGTCTTGGCGGCTGGCATTCTGTTGGGCACGAGCGCTTGCGGATTTTTCGCACCGCAGGCCACCTCGATTAAGTACAACGCGAGTGACGGCGTGAGCGGAGACGTCGGCGAAATCCACGTTCGCAACGCCCTGCTGGTCTCCGCCGACGGCGAACTGGCCAACCTCATCGTCTCCGTTGTTAATCCGACGGACACCCTGCAGCAGGTGCTCGTGCAGTACAAGTCCAGCACCGGCACGGTGTCGCAGGACATTCCAGTCGAGGCGAACACCACCGTGACGTTCGGCACCGACGGCGCCCCCTCGGTGGTGCTGGAGAACATGGACAGCCAGCCCGGCTCGCTGTTTCCGGTGTTCTTCCAGTACGGCGAAGAGACCGGCATCGAACTGCTGCTGCCCGTTCTCTCTGGCACCCAGGGCGAGTATTCGACCCTGATGCCCACGCTCGCACCGACCGAGACTCCCACCGAAACACCAACACCGACGGCCACGCCCGCCGCGTAACGTTCTTCTGGCTCAGGCCGTCGCCCCCTGCGGGTCGGCGGCCTGAGCTGTATCCGGGCTACGCTTCGAACCGGTAGCCCAGCCCGCGAACGGTGACGAGCATCACCGGCTCGGAGGGGGCAGTTTCGATGCGCGAGCGGATGCGTTTGATGTGCACGTCGAGCGTCTTGGTGTCACCGAAGTAGTCGGTGCCCCAGACCCGATCGATGAGCTGGCCGCGGGTAAGCACCCGGCCGGCGTTGCGCAGCAGAAATTCGAGCAGTTCGAATTCCTTCAACGGCATGTTGACGAGCTCGCCGGAGACGGTGACGGCGTGCCGCTCCACGTCCATGCGCACCGTGCCGGCCGTGAGCATGGTGTCCACATCGGCCGTGCTCTGGTCTTCGTGCCGTCGCAGCACCGCGCGAATGCGGGCGACCAGTTCGCGGGTGGAATACGGCTTCGTGACATAATCGTCGGCGCCGAGCTCGAGCCCGACGACGATGTCAATTTCGGAATCCTTCGCCGTGAGCATGATGATCGGCACGGTCGACCGGGTACGAATCTCCCGGCACACCTCGGTACCCGGAATGCCGGGCAGCATCAGGTCGAGCAGAATCAGGTCGGTGCCGTTCTGGTCGAACTCGCTGATCGCGCTCGGGCCGTCTTCGGCTACGACGACCTCGTAGCCCTCACGCTCGAGCAGAAAGCTGAGCGGCTCGCTCAGTGCGCTCTCGTCTTCAACCAAGAGGATGCGGGTCATAGTGTGTCTCCTGCCGCCGCACGGACGGCTCGTTTCGGTTGGATAGTGTCGACGGGCTTCGCCGCCTCTGGAAGGCGAATGGTGAAGGTGGATCCGCTGCCGGGCTGCGACCAGACGCGAATGTCGCCGCCGTGGTTCTGCACGACGTGCTTGACGATGGACAGCCCGAGGCCGGTACCGCCGGTGTGCCGGGACCGGGCCTGATCGACTCGGAAAAAGCGTTCAAACACCCGATCGAGGTCGGCCTCGGCAATTCCGACGCCCTGGTCGGTCACGGTGATCTCGACGATGCCCTTCTGCAGGCGCACGCCGACGCCCACCCGGGACCCCTCGAGCGAATAGTTCACCGCGTTCGCGACCAGATTGTGCACGGCCACGGTGAGCAGAGCCTCATCGCCGAAGACCAGGGCGCCGGACTTCTTGCCGATGACGATCGTGATGCGCTCGGCCTCGGCGACCACCCGGCTTTGGTCGACCGCGGCGGCGACGATGTCGTCGACCTTGAGTATCTCCGGTTCGGCGAGGGCGTCCTGCGCCTGCAGCCTGGAGAGTTCGATGATCTCCTGGGTGAGGCGGCCGAGCCTGGCCGACTCTGTCGTTAACCGGTTGGCGAACCGGCGAACCTGCTCCGGTTCATCCGCTGCCTTGTCGAGCGCCTCGGCGAGCAGCCCGACGGAGGCGATGGGGGTTTTCAGCTCGTGGCTGATGTTGGCCACGAAGTCGCGGCGCACCTCGTCGAGGCGAAACGCTTCGGTGCGGTCCTCGGCCAGAAGCAGCACGTAGCGTGTGCCGAGTCGGGCCAAGCGCACCCGAAAGCGCATGCTCGCGTCGCCGAACGGGCCGCGGGAGAGCACGAGGTCTTCGCTGATCGGCTCGCCGGTCAGCCGTACCCGGCGGGCCAGTTCGAGCAGTTCGGGGTGCACGAGCTGCTGGTTCCAGACCAGGCCGAGGGTGAGGGCGCCCGGGCTGGTCTTGATCACGTTGTTCGACGGGTCGAGAACGACCCCGGCGGTCTCGAGGGCGTCGAGCACCTGATCGATACCGTCCGGTACCGCTGGGTTCACTACCTCAGAGGCGCGGCGACCATGACGCTCGGCGACGTGCACGAGCGACACGAACCCGGCGCCAACACCGAGTCCGAGTGCCAGCGACAGCAACACCAGCCACGTCGATTCCATCTCTACAGATTACTGACAGTCTTCGGCCATCGTTCGCAGCGTGGGTGTGCGGGAGCCTGTACTTTAGAAAGTGTTCAAGTCTGCGGCACCTGCCGTTAACCTGAATTCGGCATCATAAACCCGATCGTGCGTGTTCGCGCGGCAAGGAAGGAACACCCCCATGCGCGATGTATTTCAACAAGAACTCGCCGAAGTTCAGCAGCGACTCGTGGAAATTTCGCGCCTCGTCGCGATCTCCATGGACAAGGCCACTCGCGCTTTCAACGAAAGCGACGTGGGTTTGGCGGAAGAGGCCATCACCGAAGACGAGAAGATCGACGAGCTCACGGTCGAGCTTGACGAGCTCGCCATCACCATTCTCGCGCGCCAGCAGCCGGTCGCCCGCGACCTGCGCATCGTGGTCAGCGCCCTGCGCATCAGCGCCTCCCTCGAGCGGATGGGCGACCTCGCCACCCACATCGCCCAGCTGGCCCGGTACCGTTTTCCCGACAAGGTCATCCCCAAGGGGCTGCGCAGCACCTTCGCCGAGATGGGCGCCCTCGACGTGGTCATCGCGAACATGCTCACCGAGCTGCTCACCCACCAGGACCTGCACCTCGCCGACACCATCCGCAACGAGGATGACAAGGTCGACGCCCTGCACCTGAGCGTGTTCGACGCCGTGCTCGGCGAGACCTGGAAGGGACTCGCGGCCGACACCGTCGACGCGACCCTGGCCAGCCGATACCACGAACGTTTCGCGGACCACGCGGTGTCCATCGCCAAGAAGGTGCAGTACCTCGGCACCGGAGCCTGGCACCAGGACGACAACGTCTGATTTCTGGCACGCGAGAGGCCCCGGAGCATCCGCTCGCGGGGCCTCTCGCGTGAAACGGATGCTCCCGCCCGGTTGCGGCACGGGTGAGGGCGCGCTCATGACCTGCGGGCACACAAAAGGCCCCGGAGGTTCTACTCCGGGGCCTTCTATGCTGGCTACTTCTTGTTGCCTTGGGCTGCTACTGCGGCCGCTCCGGCGGCTGCGGCCTCGGGGTCGAGGTACTGCCCCGGCGCCAGCGGCATGAGGTCTTCGCCGAGCTGGTAGACGAGCGGGATTCCGGTGGGAATGTTCAGCTCGGCGATGTCCGCGTCACTGATTCCATCGAGGTGCTTGACCAGGGCCCGCAGCGAGTTGCCGTGCGCGGTGACCAGCACGGTCTTGCCCGCCTGCAGGTCGGGAACGATGTCGGACTGCCAGTAGGGCAGCATCCGCTCGACGACGTCTTTGAGGCATTCGGTGCGGGGCAGGTCGGGGCCGAGGCCGGCGTAGCGGGCGTCGTGCGCCTGCGAGAATTCGCTGGAGTCGTCGAGCACGGGCGGCGGGGTGTCGTAGGAACGGCGCCACAGCATGAACTGGTCCTGGCCGAACTTGGCCTGGGTGGCGGCCTTGTCGAGGCCTTGCAGCCCGCCGTAGTGGCGTTCGTTGAGGCGCCAGGAGCGCTTCACGGGGATCCACATGCGGTCGGCTTCCTCGAGCGCGAGGTTCGCGGTCTGGATGGCGCGGGACAGCAGGCTGGTGTGCAGCACGTCGGGCAGCAAGCCGGCGTCCTTCAGCAGCACGCCGGCGCGCGCGGCCTCGGTGGCGCCTTGCTCGCTGAGGCGAACGTCCACCCAGCCGGTGAACAGGTTCTGCTGGTTCCAGGTGCTTTGGCCGTGACGGAGGAGGACGAGTGTGTAGGGGGCAGACATGTGCCCACTCTATCGAGGGCGGTCGGTGTTCGTGCGGGCAGGCGTTGGCTGCAGCAGTACGTGCGGCCATAACGGATGCCGCCACCCGCGTGATTGCGCGCACGGCAGCACCCTTGTCGTGGTGGCTGACAAAACTGCGGAGATTTCGGAGGGATCAGGCCCAATCTGCCATGTTTCATCAAGGGCTGCGAACGAGAATCTCCGCAGTTTTGAACGGTGCCGCCGATACCCCTCTGCGCCAAGCTCTAGCCGAGGCCGCGAAAATATAGTCCGTAGCCTGAATTTGAGGCGACCGCGGGCTAGTGCGCGGTGCGCACTCCGAGGCGGGGCAGGCGCGGGATGTCGGCGACGGATCCGGCGGACTGCGGCACGATGATTTCCTGGGCGGCCGAGATGCTGATTCCCTCGGACTCGACGTACAGCGTCGACGCGGCCGGAATGGTGCGCTTGATCACGGCAAGGGCGATCGGGCCGAGCTCGTAGTGGATCGCGCTCGAAGTTATGGCGCCGACGGTGACCCGCTCGGCTTCTTGCTCGGGCCGGACGCGATCGGCCTGCACGGGGTCGCCCGGGGCGGGAAGCACTCCCTCTGAGCCGTCGAGGTGCAGCATGACGAGGCGGCGGGGCGGGTGGCCGAGGTTGTGCACCTTCGCCACGGTCTCTTGCCCGCGGTAGCAGCCCTTGCTCAGGTGCACGGCGGTACGCAGCCAGTCCAGCTCGTGTGGGATGCTCTTCTCATCGACCTCGCGGGCCCGGCGCGGGCGCCAGACGGCGATGCGCAGGGCTTCGAGGGCGAGGAGTCCGGCGGGTTTCACTGGTGACGCGGATGCTGAAGCGTCGGTCTCGCGGGCGGGCGCGGTCCGGGTGTCGGGCGTGCCGAGCGCGGGTGTTTCGGCGGGCGCGGCGGCGAGGGCGGGCGTTACCGTCAGGGTTCCGGCGGCGAGGGCATCGCGCAGGGCCGGCAGGCTCGCGCGCGGTACGAGGGTTTCGGTGTAGGTCCAGAGGGTTCCGGGATGTACGGGGGTCTCCGCGTACTGGTGGCCGCCGCGGGTGACGGAGGCCCAGGGGTCCAGCCAGGTCAGGGGCACGTCGTTGGGTGCGGCGGCGGCGAGGCCGACGGTGGCGGGGGCATCCGTCATGGCGCCGATCGTGGCGTAGGCGAGGGTGTGGTCGACGACCTGAACGCGCAGCATGAACTTCATGCGGTCGAGGAAGGTGTGCAGGGCGGGCAGTTCGGCGGCTTCGAGGAGGAGCCAGGTTTCGACGCCGTCGTCGAGCACGCGGATGGCGAATTCGAGGCGTCCGTTGGGGTCGAGCAGCAGCATCTCGGTGGAATCGCCGGGCTTCAGGGCTTTCAGCTCCTGGCTGGCGATCGAGTTGAGCCAGGTGAGGCGGTCGGGGCCGGCGACGGAGAGCACGCCGCGGTGCGAGAGGTCGACGATGGCGCGGCCGGCAGCGAGGGTGCGCTGCTCGATCATGGGGTTGCCATAGTGGGCGGCGACGCCGGCGTCGATTCCTTCGGACTGCACCGCGCCGGGCAGGGTCAGCAGCGGGGAGACGGTTGTTACCGGGTCTGTCATGTCGCTCAATTCTGCCGGCCGGGTTGACGGCGGCTGGGGCTTCCATCCGTATCAACAGTACGGGTGCGTGATTTATTCGGGGTGGGGCGACTGCTCGGGCGAACGGGCCCACCTTATGACCCCGGGCCCAGTTTATAAACTGGGCCCAGGGACGGGGCCTGGGCCCCGTCCCCAAAGGGGAGGGCTACTGGACGCGAGCTAGGCGGCCGGAGGCGTGGGTGCGGAGGTCCTGGCCGAGGGCGGCGATGTCCCAGGCCCAGAGCAGGTGATTGTCGACGAGTCCGTACAGGCGCGTGGCGGCCGCGTAGGGTTTGGCGCCCGCGGTGCGGAGCACGGCATCCGTTGCGAGGTCGATGCGCGGACCCTTGACCTGCCCGAGGTAGAGCTCGGCGACGCCGCCGGGGTGCACGAGGGTGACCTCGATGTCGAAGCCACCGTCACGGTTCCGCAACGTTTCCACGGCCGCAGCCGAGGTGAATGGACGTTCCCCGGTGCCGGGTAGCATGCCAGGTCCGGGGTCGCCGTCGCCCTGATGACGGCTGAGGCGCCAGTATCCGGTTTCGGTGACCAGCGGGGTTCTTTCGTCCGACATCAGCTCGGGCGGCAAGTTCACGGCGCGCGTTTCAGCGGATGCCGCCGCGCCCGCTTCGGAGGACGCGGGCGTTTCAGACGAGGCGGCGGGCGTTCCCTCGCGCGACGCATCCGTGGCGCGGGAGATAGCGTCCGGTTCGGAGGACGCGCGCGTTCCAGCGGATGCGGCGGCATCCGTTTCAGAGCGTGCGGTGTCCGTGCCGAGCACGGCGGCCTCCGTTTCAGACGCGGCCGCGCGACCGGCGGCCTCCGTTTCAGACGCGGCGGCGCGACCGGCGGCATCCGCTTGCGAAGAAACGGGCTCGAGCCAGGTGTAGGAGCTGTAGTTCAGGTGCGGCAGGCCGTCGTGGCTGAAGCTGATGCGGTGGCCGAAGGTGCGGCTGACCGACTCCTCGCCGATTTTGTATTCGAGCACGCCGGAGCCTTCCCAGACTCCGATCAACCAGGAGAGTGGAACAAGTTCGGACGGCAAACCGACCGGAAGGTCAAACATACGTACTTACCGCTGCCCCCGGTACAGCTTGTAAACAACCATGCCGGACACCCAGGCGATCGACAAGCTGGCGAGCCCCAGGAGGCCCAGGAAGAAAAGTTCTAGCGCTAACAGATCCATGCTGCGAGTCTAGTGGGGGCGCATCAGAGCGAGACGACGATTGTCGCCACCACGAGAATGACGATGGCCCCGGTGATGCTCGTGGTGACCCGTTTGACGTAGCCCTCTTTGGTGCCGGTGGCGATCTGCAGGCCCAGCGTGACGAGTGTGCAGAGTGCGAGGGTGAGGCCGATCCAGCCGATCGCTGAGGCGGGCGTGGCGAGAATCGCGGTGAGCACAGCGCCCACAATCGCCAATACCCACACGGTCGCGATCGTTTTCCAGTGCCAGCTCACGTCTCTATTGTGCCCGACCGCCCGCGTTCCATGGCACGCTAGTATGAAATTCGAGATACTTGGAGGGCGCGAGTGGCGCAGTTGTTGATCCTGACCTCGGCGGCCAACAATGATGTACTCCCCGCCCTGGCGTTGCTGTCGCACAGCACACGGCTGATTCCCGCCCAAGCGGACCAGCTCATCAACGCGCCCGATTCTGACCTCATTCTGGTCGACGCCCGCACCAATCTGGCCGCGGCCAAGTCGCTCTGCCAGATACTGCGCACGATGGGCAGCTCCACTCCCCTGCTGCTCGTGATCACCGAGGGCGGCCTCGCCGCCGTCAGCCCCGATTGGGGCGTCGACGACGTCATCCTCGACACGGCCGGCCCGGCCGAAGCGGATGCCCGCATCCGCCTGACCGCAGGCCGCCTCGCCCAAACCTCGCCGCCGAACACGATTCGCGCCGCCGGCGTTGTCATCGATGAGGCGAGCTATTCGGCAAAGGTGCACGGCAAACCGCTCGACCTCACCTATAAGGAGTTCGAGCTGCTGCGGTTTCTGGCGGCGCATCCGTCCCGGGTATTCACTCGCGAACAACTGCTGAGCGAGGTCTGGGGCTACGACTATTTCGGCGGCACCCGCACGGTCGACGTGCACGTGCGGCGCCTGCGCGCCAAGCTCGGCGACCAGGAGTCGCTCATCGGCACGGTGCGCAACGTCGGCTACCGGTTCAACGTGCACGAAGAGAACGATGAGCGGGTTCCAAATTCTGTTCGCGCTTGAGTCAGCGGATGCCGCTGGCCTGGCTACCTTTCACCGGGTCGCCGCGGAGGCGCTTGCCTTCGACGGGTACGCGCCGTTCAACGAACAGGCGCTGTATGACCTGCAGGCTGGTCTTCGGACCGCCTATTTGGTGCGCGTTGCCGGCCGCGAATTCGAGACAGGTCACGTACCCGGAATGCCGGCCTCGACGGGCTCGACCAGCGGAGACGGTCACGTCGGCGCCGCGGCGACGATCGTCGTGGGAGCAGCGCTGGGCGGACGCGGGGAGATTGACCTGGTGATCAGCCCGGAATATCGGCGACGCGGGTTTGGCCGAACGGCCTTTCGCGAACTCGCAGCGACCGAGCCCAACGGGCTGACCGCCTGGTCGCACGGCGATCATCCGGCTGCTCGCGCCCTCGCGATCGAACTGCGGTTCGTCGCCGCCCGCACACTGCTGGAATTGCGCAAGCCACTCTTTTCGGCTGACGCCGCGCCTGAAGCCGGCGCAGGCGCATCTGACGCCGCGCCGGAAGCCGAGGTGGCGGGCGAAGCTGAGGCTGCGCCGGCGAGCGGGGCGGGGGCATCCGTTTTGGGCGATGCGAGTATTTCGGGATTTCGGGTGGGAGTCGACGACTCCGAATGGGTCGCGCTCAACGCGTTGGTGTTCACGAGCCACCCGGAGCAGGGCGCGATCACCGAGGCCGACCTGGCCGCGCGGCAGGCCGAGGACTGGTTCGATGCCGACGACTTTCTGGTTCTGCGCGACGCCGACGGCCGCATGATCGGCTACAACTGGCTCAAGGTTGACGGGGCGATCGGCGAAATTTACGTGGTGGGGGTGCATCCGGATGCCGCTGGCCGCGGGCTCGGCCGGGTGCTCATGCAGGCCGGCCTGCAGCGCCTGGCTGACGCCGGTTGCACGACCGCCGCGCTCTACGTCGAGGCCGACAGCCTCGGCCCGGTGCACCTGTATCGGGCGCTCGGCTTCACCGACCACACGGTCGACGTGCAGTACCGCCGCCTCGCCGGCTGAGTCACCACCGACTGACGCCGCGCGACGTAACGCCAGGCACCCGACACCCCGCAAAGTCAACGGCCCCGGCATAATTTCGCGTGACGTTCACCCGGTTCGTCGCGACGGCGCGACCAACGGTGTCAGGATGGTCAGATGGACGGCGAAATCACCCAAGCAGACTCGGGACTCACAGACTTCGATGACGACTTTGACCCACTCATCGAAAAAGTCGACCCCGCGCTGCCCGACGATCGCTACCTCGACCGCGAGCTGAGCTGGCTCGCCTTCAACCAGCGGGTTCTGGAACTGGCCGAAGATGAGAGCCTGCCGGTACTGGAGCGCACCAACTTTCTCGCCATCTTCGCCAACAACCTTGATGAGTTCTTCATGGTGCGCGTCGCCGGCCTGAAGCGCCGCATCCTCACCGGGCTGGCGGTGCCGACCAACGTGGGTCGCGCCGCCCAGGACGTGCTCAGTGACATCTCGGCCGCCGCCCACGCCCTGCAGGATCGCCACGCACTGGCCTTCCAGAACCTCGTGCGCCCCGCCCTCGCCGAGGCCGGGATTGAAGTCGTCGACTGGCAGAGCCTCGATGACTCCGATCGTCGTTCGCTCCGTACCTATTTTTCTAACCAGATTTTTCCGGTGCTGATGCCTCTCGCGGTTGATCCGGCGCATCCATTTCCTTATATTTCGGGCCTGTCGCTCAACCTGGCAGTGCGGGTGCGCAACTCCAAGACCGGCAAGCAGGAGTTCGCCCGGCTCAAGGTGCCACCCATGCTGCCACGCTTCGTGCGGGTCGACCGCCGGGAGTCGGTTGACCGCATCCGCTATATCGCCCTGGAAGACCTGATCGCCAACCAGCTCGGCGATCTGTTCCCGGGCATGGAGATTCTCGAGCACCACGTGTTTCGGGTCACCCGCAACGAAGACGTCGAGATCGACGAAGACGAAACCGAGAACCTGATCAAGGCGCTCGAGAAGGAGCTGCTGCGTCGCCGGTTCGGCCCGCCCATTCGGCTCGAGATCACCGAGGACATGGACGAGGTCACCCTCGGCCTGCTCGTGCGCGAGCTCGACGTGACCGAGCAGGAGGTCTACCACCTGCCCGCGCCGCTCGACCTCGGCGGCCTGTTCGACCTGCGCATCGACCGGCCCGACCTGCACTTCGCCAAGCACGTGCCGACCACGGCGGCGCAACTGTTGCCGAGCGAGCCCAACGCCGAGCAGGACATCTTCGCCGCGGTCGCCAAGCAGGACGTGCTGCTGCACCACCCCTACGAGTCCTTTGCGACGAGCGTGCAGGCCTTTCTGGAGCAGGCCGCGGCCGACCCGAACGTGCTCGCCATCAAGCAGACGCTGTACCGCACGAGCGGCGACAGCCCCATCGTCGAGGCCCTCATCGCCGCCGCCGACAGCGGCAAGCAGGTGCTCGCGCTGGTGGAGATCAAGGCGCGCTTCGACGAGCAGGCCAACATCACCTGGGCGCGCAAGCTCGAAAAGGCCGGCGTGCACGTGGTCTACGGCCTGGTCGGACTGAAAACCCACTGCAAGCTCGCCCTCGTGGTGCGCTACGAGAAGGGTGTGCTGCGGCACTACAGCCACATCGGCACCGGAAACTACAACCCCAAGACCAGTCGCATCTACGAAGATCTCGGACTGCTGACAGCGGATGCCCAGGTCGGCAAAGACCTCACCCGTCTGTTCAACGAGTTGTCGGGTTACGCGATTGAGAAGAAGTTCAAGCGGTTGCTGGTGGCTCCGCTGCACCTGCGGAAGGCTTTGCTGAAGCACATCGCGATCGAGACCGAGAACGCGCTCGCCGGTAAGACCAGCGGCATCCGGATCAAGGTGAACTCGATGGTCGATGAGGACATCATCGACGCGCTGTACCGGGCCAGTCAGGCCGGCGTGCAGGTCGATGTCTGGGTGCGCGGCATCTGCAGCCTGCGGCCGGGCGTCGTGGGTATGAGCGAGAACATTCGGGTGCGGTCGATCCTCGGGCGGTATCTCGAACACTCGCGCATCTTCAGCTTTCACAGCCTCGGCGGAACCCAGGTGTACATCGGTAGCGCCGACATGATGCACCGCAACCTCGACCGCCGGGTCGAAGCTCTCGTGCGGCTGGTCGACCCTGAGCATCTGGTCGAGATCGATGCGCTGTTCGAACGTGCGATGGATCCGCGCACGTCGAGCTGGTGGCTCGACGCAACCGGCCAGTGGACCCGCCACGACGTCGACGAGAACGGCGTACACCTGGACGACATGCAGAACAAGTTGATGCAGCAGATCAGCGCGCGCAAGCGGCCGTCCGGGCGTCGCTAGTGGCTGTGAAATCGACCGACGTTTACGCCGCCGGAGCGGTCTGCTGGCGCCTGATTGACGGCCGCATGCACGTGCTGCTCATTCACCGCACAGTGCACGGCGACGTGACCATCCCCAAGGGCAAGGTTGACCCGGGCGAGACTCTGCCCCGCACCGCGGTGCGCGAGGTCGAGGAAGAGACCGGGCTGGCCGTCGCGCTCGGTGTTCCGCTCGGGGTCTCGCACTACGATATGCCCGACGGCCGCACCAAGATCGTGCACTACTGGGCCGCCGAAATTACGCCGGAGGCCATCGCGAAATCGACGTTCGTGCCGAACGGCGAGGTCGCTGCCATCGAGTGGGTCACCATTAAGAAGGCTCGCACCTACCTGACTTACCCGGCCGATGTGGAGATTCTCGAGACGTTCTCTGCGCTGGTCGACGCTGGCGTGACTCGCACGTTCGCGCTGATCGCGCTGCGCCACGGTAAGGCGGCGCCGCGCACTGGCGACGGTCCCGACGCGCGTCGCCCGCTGACCGCGCGCGGTGTAAAGCAGGCCGCGAGCCTGGTCGACACGATCACGGCCTGGCGCCCGCTGCGCATTCTCTCGAGCACCGCAACGCGGTGTGTCACGACGGTGGCTCCGCTGGCTGCGTTCACCGGCATCCCGATCAAGCAATCCGAGCTGATCAGCCAGGACGCCCTCGAAACCGGCGAAGCGGATGTTCGCACCGTCGTCGGCAAGCGGGTGCGGGCCCGCAAGACGGCGGTTTTGTGCAGCCACGGGCCGGTGCTGCCGGAGATTTTGCGGGAGATCGCGCTGGCGACGGGCTCGCAGCCGTCTGCGGTGCTGTCGGACGCGGCGCATTTGGACACCGGAGGGTTCTCGATCGTGCACCTGTCGTCGGAGAACCCGGCCGCGGGCATTCTGGCCGTGGAGACATACCCCGCGACTGCCTGAGCCGCAGGGCAGCAAGCGTTATCTCTCGTTCACCTTCTGTTTACCTTCAGGATGGTCGGCGGTTACTTCAGATCTCTAGCCTCGTTCACGGGCCAGCACCGGCTTGCATCAGCAAACACAGTCTTGTCAAAACCCTGAAAGGGAACACACGTGAACTTCAAGCGTTTCGGCCGTCCCGCGGTCATCGCCATTGCCGCAGGCCTCGCACTCTCGTCCTGTGCAGCAAACGAAGGCGCCGCACCGGCGTCCGACGAAGCGTCGGCCTCGACGCTCACCGGCACCCTCAACGGCGCGGGCGCCAGCTCAATGGATGCCGCCCAGCAGGCCTGGATCGCCGGCTTTCAGACCGCTAACCCCGCCGTCACGATCAACTACGAGCCCTCCGGCTCGGGCGGCGGACGCGAAGCATTCATCGCCGGCGGCACCGACTTCGCCGGCAGCGACTCCTACATGAGTGCCGACGAACTCGCCGGCACTTTCAAGTCCTGCGCTCCCGACAGCAAGGCCGTTGACCTGCCGGTCTACATCTCCCCCATCGCCGTGATCTTCAACGTCGACGGCCTCACCGACCTCAACATCGATGCTGACACGCTCGCCAAGATTTTCTCCGGCGCGATCACCAGCTGGGACGACGCTGCCATCGCCAAGCTGAACCCCGACGCGACCCTGCCGGCCACGGCCATCGCCGCCGTGCACCGCTCGGACGACTCGGGTACCACGAAGAACTTCACCGACTACCTCGGCAAGGCCGCCTCTGACGTGTGGACCGAAAAGGCCTCTGACACGTTCCCCTTCCCCGGCGAGGGTGCTAAGGGCACCTCCGGTGTGGTTGACGCCGTCACCAACGGCGTGGGAACCATCGGCTACGCCGACGCTTCGCAGGCCGGCAAGCTCAGCACCGCCAAGCTCATGGTCGGCACCGACTTCGTGGCTTACACCCCCGAGGCTGCGGCCGAGGTTGTCGCCGGATCGCCCCTCGTGCCCGACCGCGCAGCCGATGACCTCGCGCTCGACCTGAACCGCAAGACCACCAACCCGGCCGAGTACCCGCTGGTTCTGGTGAGCTACGCGATCGTCTGCAACGAGTACGCTGACCCGGCCAAGGGTGAGCTCGTCAAGGCATACATCGAGTACATCGCCAGCGCTGCCGGCCAGACCGTTGCTGAGGGAGCCGCCGGTGTTGCACCACTGACGAGCGAACTCGAAACCAAGGTCGCCGCGGTTCTCGCGACCGTCAAGTAACAACGTTTACCTACCTGCCCGGTCCTTTCTCGCACATCTGCGAGGACGGATCGGGCAGACTGGGGTGTACGGCCAGTTGCGTCCAGCCGCATGGCACCCCCGTTTCACATAATTTCACCAGCACGACGCTACTTAGGAGACCGGCATGACCACCGCTGCCGCCACGACCATCAAGGCCAGGCAACGCCCGGGCGACCGCATTTTCTCCTCGGCCACCGTGATCTCCGGCAGCCTGATCCTCGCCATGCTCGCCGCCGTGGCCATCTTCCTTCTCGTCGAAAGCCTGCCCGCGTTTGTCGCGGCGCCCGAGGATTTCAGCGGAGACGTGACCAACTTCTGGTCCTACGTAGGCCCGCTCGTGTTCGGCACGATCTACTCGGCCATACTGGCGCTGCTCATGGCCGTGCCGGTAGCCATCGGCATCGCCCTGTTCATTTCGCACTTCGCCCCGCGCAAGCTCGCGCAGGGCCTCGGCTACCTCGTAGACCTGCTCGCCGCCGTTCCCTCAGTGGTGTTCGGGCTCTGGGGCATCGGCGTACTGGCCCCGCTCGTGCAGCCGTTCTACACCACCATCGTGGAGTGGTTCGGCTGGTTCACCCCCTTCGCTGGCCCGGTCTCGGGCACCGGGCGCACTATCTTCACCGTCTCGATTGTGCTCGCCGTGATGATTCTGCCCATCATCACCGCCATCTGTCGTGAGATTTTTCTGCAGACGCCGCTGCTGCACGAGGAAGCCGCTCTGGCCCTCGGTGCCACCCGCTGGGAAATGATTCGCATGGCCGTGCTGCCGTTCGGCCTGCCGGGCATCATCTCCGCCTCGATGCTCGGCCTCGGCCGAGCCCTCGGCGAGACCATGGCCGTGGCCATGGTGCTCTCCCCCAGCCCCGAGGTGATCTTTCAACTGCTGACCGCGCAGAACTCCAACACGATCGCCGCCAATATCGCGCTGAACTTTCCCGAGGCGCACGGCGTTGGCGTGAACATTCTGCTCGCGACCGGCCTCATCCTGTTCGTCGTGACGCTGCTCGTGAACATGCTGGCCCGGGTCATTATCAACAGCCGTAAGGCATTTTCGGGAGCCAACTGATGTCATCCGTTTTGGAAGCCGCGCCGCTGACCAACTCCCTCACCGCCGGCAAGCTGCCCCGCCGTTCGTCGCTCTGGGTGCTGCTGGCCAGCTGGGCCGTGTCGGCCGCCTTCTTCACCATGCTCTACCTCTCGGGCGCCGTCGACGGCTTCAACATTGTGGGCACGGCCGTGTTCGGCACCGTGCTCTACTGCGTGGCCATCTACGTACTGTCCCGGCTGGTCGAGGGCTCGCGCAAGGCTAAAGACCGGCTGATGACGGCGCTGGTGACCGCTGCTTTCGTGATCGCCCTGCTGCCGCTGATCTCGATCATCTACACGACGGTTGTGAACGGGCTGCCCGCGTTTTTGACGCCGACGTTCTTCACCTCCTCGCAGCGCAACGTGGTCGGTGCCGGCGGCGGCGTGCTGCACGCGATCACCGGCACGCTGCTGGTCACCGGCGTGGCGACACTGATTTCGGTGCCGATCGGTCTGTTGACCTCGATCTACTTGGTGGAATACGGCCGCGGCCGGCTCGCGAGATCGATTACCTTCTTCGTCGATGTGATGACCGGCATCCCCTCGATCGTGGCCGGCCTGTTTGCGTTCGCACTGTTCGCGCTGCTGTTCAACGACCCAGGTGTGCGCTTCGGCTTCGGCGGGTCGATCGCGCTGTCGGTGCTGATGATTCCGGTGGTAGTGCGCTCGAGCGAAGAGATGCTCAAGCTCGTTCCGAACGAACTGCGCGAGGCCGCTTTTGCACTGGGGGTACCGAAATGGCTGACCATTCTTAAGGTCGTGCTGCCGACATCCATTGCCGGAATCGTCACCGGAGTCATGCTGTCGATCGCCCGCGTGATCGGTGAAACGGCGCCGCTGCTCATCATTGCCGGGTTCACATCGAGCATGAACTACGACCTGTTCAGCGAGCGGATGATGACACTCCCGGTGTTCGTGTACACCCAGTACGCCAACCAGGGCGCCGACTCGCAGGCCTACATCGACCGGGCCTGGGCCGGAGCGCTCACCCTGATTCTGATCGTGATGCTGCTCAACGGTCTCGCCCGCCTCATCGCCCACTGGTTCTCGCCCAAGCTGGGCCGCTAACTCTTCTTAGAAAGGACTTAAATGTCTAAGCGCATCGAAGTCAACGACCTCAACGTGTATTACGGCAATTTTCTGGCCGTCGAGGGTGTCTCGATTGTCATCGAGCCGCGCACGGTGACCGCGTTCATCGGGCCCAGCGGTTGCGGAAAATCCACGTTCATTCGCACGCTCAACCGCATGCACGAGGTCATCCCCGGCGCGCGCGTTGAGGGCGAAGTGCTCATCGACGGCAACAACCTCTACGGCCCGGGCGTTGACCCGGTGCTCGTGCGCCGCCAGGTGGGCATGGTCTTTCAGCGGCCCAACCCGTTTCCGACCATGTCCATTCAGGACAACGTGCTGGCCGGCGTGAAGCTCAACAACCGTCGCATGAGCAAAACGGATGCCGACGACCTCACCGAAAAAGCCCTCCGCGGCGCCAACCTGTGGAACGAGGTGAAGGATCGCCTGGCGCGGCCCGGATCCGGTCTCTCCGGCGGGCAGCAGCAGCGCCTGTGCATCGCGCGCGCCATTGCGGTCGAGCCCGACGTGATTCTCATGGACGAGCCCTGCTCGGCGCTCGACCCGATCTCGACGCTGGCCATCGAGGACCTCATCGAAGAGATGAAGCAGGAGTACACGATCGTGATCGTGACGCACAACATGCAGCAGGCCTCGCGGGTGTCGGACCGCACGGCGTTCTTCAACATTGCTGGCACCGGCAAGCCCGGCAAGCTCATCGAGTACGACGACACGACCACGATGTTCTCGAACCCGAGCGTTCAGGCCACGGAGGACTACGTGTCGGGGCGGTTCGGTTAGGTCGCACTGGATTTGTCGCGTTCACGCGCGACGGCATCGACTCAGTGGACAACTTCGGTGGGTGCAGGTGGGTCTTCACCCACCGAAGTTGTCCACTGAGCCCTGTCCATAGATAGCTAGGGGGCCAGGAGGGCGGCGCCGTGGGTGGCCCGACCGGCCAGCAGCGTGGCGGCCACGGGCATCCGTTCGAAGGTGGCGTCGGAAACCGTGAGCGGGTCGCCGTCGAGTATGGCGATGTCGGCAACGTCGCCGACCTGCAAGCGGGTGCGTGCGCGAGCGGATGCCGCGAGGGCCTCGGCGCGGGAGACCACCTGGTCGGGGCGCCAGGGTTCGCGGCCGTCGCTGCGGGCGCGGGAGGTCGCAGCGCTCATGGCGGTGAACGGGTCGAGCGGCGCGACAGGGGCGTCGGATCCGAACGCGAGAGTGGCTCCGGCATTGAGCAGGGAGCGCAGAGCGAAGACGCGATCGGCGCCGGCGGACCAGTTGAGTTCGACCGCGTCACGGTCGTCGAGCGCGTGCTCCGGCTGCACGCTCGCGATGACGCCAAAGCTGGCGAAACGGGCGAAGTCCGCGGGCTGCAGGAACTGGGCGTGCTCGATGCGACCGCGAACGGATGCCTGACGCTCACGGCCACGCCGGTCCGCCGGGGCTGCAGCTTGGGAGGCTGGAACCTCGTGGGCGGCCCGGCCATGCAGGGCAGCGCGCTCGAAAGCGTTCAGGGCTACGGTGTTGGCCGCGTCTCCGATGGCGTGCACCGCGGGCAGCAGCCCGGCGCCCCGCGCTGCCACGAGAATCTCCGTGAGCTCGTCTTCGCTCACGGCGAGCACACCGCGCCCGCCGACCGGGTATTCGTCGACGCAGAAGGCCGTGCGGGTGTTCAGGGATCCGTCGATGAGCAGCTTCAGTGGCCCCACGCTGAGCAGGCCGCGGGTGTCTGCGATGCGGTCGTCGGTGTGCATCCGCTCGGCGACGGCACGGTCGAAGTCGGCGAGATAGATGCCGGCCTCGACTCTTAGTGCGTCGAACCCGCCAGCGATGCGGCGCTGCCAGACGGAACGGTTCCAGGTCATCTCGAAGTCCACGATGCCGACGACTCCGCGGGCGGCGGCCCGGGATCCGGCCTGGGCGGCGAGCGCGTCGACCTCGACGTCGGGCAGCTGGCCGAGCGCGATGGTGAGATCGAACGCGGCCTGTTCGCGCAGCAGCCCGGACTCGTCGACGTGCACACCGAATTGCTCGGCGGCGGCGCTGTTGATCCAGACACAGTGCAGGTCGTGGCTGATCAGCGCGGTCGGATGCCCCTGCGTCACGTCATCGAGACCGCGCAGGGTGGGCAGGTCGGCCCAGACCGCATCGCGGAACCGCACTCCGATGAGTGGGGTCGGGCGACCAGACGCGTCGACCTGAGCGGCGCGGCGGCCCCGCGTGCCGACCTGCGCCCGCACGAGCTCGAGGGCCTCGCGCGCCGAGACCGCGGTGGAGAGGTCGAACCGGGCTCCGGCGAGCGCCCACTGGGTCAGGTGTACGTGTTCGTCCCAGAGGCCGGGGATGACGGTGCGTCCGTCGAGGGTGGGGGCATCCGTTGTGGTGGTGGGCACGATCTGCGTGATGACGCCGTCGGTGATGTGCAGGTCGGAGAGCGTGGTGTCGCCGGGCTGCCGGACGGAGCGCAGAACGAGGTCGGGCATGGCGCGGCTTTCGGTCGAGGGGGTCTTGCCACCCTACAGGCGGGTGCGGGGCAGATCTGTCAGCCAGTTTCGGATGCCGCGAGCGGCACCTTCACCACCCATCAACTCGTGCGCAGTTCGGCGGAGCGGCCCGAAAGCGTACAGCAGAAAACCTTCAATGAGAATTTGTCAGTAAACCGTAGATATCTACGGTGCAGACCACTACGGTGTGAGTCGTTCGAGGCATACCCCGCTTCGATTCGTGCCGAACCGACCGTTCTGACAGGAAATTCCCATGATCAAGAAACTCTTTGCAATCACAGCCCTGGCCACGCTGGCCGTCTTCGCCGTGCCGGCCGCGGCATCCGCTGTCACGTATGTTCCCAGTGACGGTCCGAGCCCCAAGGTGACCCGTGTCGTCGTGCCCCCGGATGAGGGGTATGTCGGCTCCAAACCAGCCTACGTGGGCTACATCGGGCTCGCCTCCACGGGCTATGACGCCTCCGTGCTGGCGATTTCGGGCGGAAGCGCCGCGCTCCTGCTCGGGCTGACCCTCGTCACCACGTCCGTCGTGCGACGAAAGCGTGCAGAAGGTTCTGTGCGCCCGTAAAGCGGATGCGGGACGGCTGGGACTCAACGGATGCCCACCGATGGGCGATGCACCCAGCTACAGCGAGGCGTAGCCCAGGTTCTTCGTGGCCTGGGCCACGATCTCGTCGGCCGTGGCATCACTGAGCCGTGCGCTGAAACGAACGCGATCGGGGAAGGCGGAGACCCTCTCTGTGCGGCTAAATAGGGTAACGAGGGGCTCGTTATTGATCGAGGACTGGTGATAGAGGCCATCCAGCACGTCACCGTGTCGCTCACAAATCGCCCTAGCCCACGCTTGCGTAGACGTCTTTTCGTTCAACATCATCGCCGCCGCCGCACCGTTGACCACCGGCCAGTTCGAGGTGAGATCGAGCAGCACTAACGGGCGAGACGGGATCCAGGAAGCAATCGTCGCCCCGCCCATCGAGCGGTCGATCACGCGGGTGGCCTGGTACACCTCTCCGAGCGCGGTGTCGGGCCGAGTGGCCGCATACATAACCTCGATGTCTAAGTACGTGCCGGTAGGCGGTGGTTGCGGGTCGAATCGCATGTTCGGGATCGGGCCATAGTGGCGCAGCTCGTTCCACGCCAGCGAGTGCGCGCCTTCCGTGCGAAAGACACGCCACAGCGACCCCGAGAAGGTGCGCACGTGCGAGCTCGGGTCAAGGATGAACGTATCCGGGGGAAAGGCCGGAACCTTCACGACTGCAGGACGCTGCTCAGAATGCCCACGAGCACCTGCGGATTGCCGCCGTTCCGCAGCCACTCCACCGGAGTCATCGGTTCACCGCTGACGCTCAGATTTGCCTGCGGCGTGGTCATAAAGCCCTGAACACTTGCGGGGTGCATGTCTCCGGGGAGCGCCTTGACCACGGCCGCGAGGCCGGGAAGCACCGGCTGCCCCGAGTCGTTGGTGAGCTGCCAGGTCGGGTAGCGACGCTTCCCTCCCGACAGGAACCCGTACAGCCCGCCCTTAGCCTGGCGGTGCCTGATTCGCGAGGCGTCAAGACCGAGCCGTAGCGCCACCTCGGCGGCGCTCAGGGTCTCGGTGATTGCCGCGAGTCGCGTCGTACGCTCTGTCTGAACTAGATCCCCTCTGGCGACGCCGGCCTCAATCTCGGCGAACTCGCCGGCGCTGAACGCACCCGACTCGACGAGATAGCCCACCTGTTCGATCGAGAGGGCTCCGCCGCGGGGCTGTCGGCGGCTGATCAGCTCGGCTGACTCGCGAAGGAGGGCGACCACGAGTTCGTCATCCAGGCCTTGCGCCTGCGCGACCTCCATCAGGTGCTGCACGCTCTCTTGAACTTCGGAGCGAACCGTCGTGTCGGACATGTGAGCTCCCAGGTCTGGACGTGCAGATAGCGCACCCAATATCATAGGCAAGAAACAGCGTGCGAGCAACGTGGGAGCACGGCTCATCAGGCGGATGCAGCGCAGTAGCGCTGCACAGTTGCGTCGGACGATTCGAGAACCTGACGAACCTGCTCTTCTATGGCGCTTGTTGCCGAGAACAATCCCCGTTTGCGATATCGGGCGGTGCTTGATGTATCTCATCAAGGTTCCCACCGGCGCGTGCACAGTTCAGCGGACCGAGCGATACCAGCGGATGCAGCATGGCCGACTTCCAAGAGAATCATCGAACGGTAGATGAGCCTCGGCCAAACCAGCACAGTCGATCTCTAGTGGCGTCTCTTAAAAGGCGACCTAGACCCCCGGTCGCAGCCGCAAACCCTGCATCCCCCCGTCAACGGCGAGCGCAGTCCCGGTCGTCGAACCGGAAGATGGGGATGCCAGAAACGCGATGGCCGCGGCGACTTCCTCGGGCTTCACAAGCCGACCGTGAGGCTGCCGTGCTTCCAGGGCAGCACGTTCCGCGGCAGGATCTGACGCTGTCTGCAGTAGGCGCGCTACCCAGGGCGTGTCCGCGGTGCCGGGATTGACGCAATTCACCCGAATGCCCTCGTGCACATGGTCTGCGGCCATGCTCAGTGTCAGTGCCAGGACCGCACCCTTAGATGCTGAATAAAGCGCGCGATTTTGCAGGCCTGCTGTTGCCGCCACCGAAGCCGTATTGACAATGGCGGCTGATGGCGACTTGCGCAGGAACGGCAAGGCGGCACGACTGACGCGAACAATGCCGAGAACATTAATGTCGAGGACCCTGTGCCATTCGTCCTCAGAATTATCCGCAATGGTCCCCTGAGCACCGATCCCGGCGTTATTCACGACGATGTCCAGTCGACCGAACCGCTTGATCACCTCGTCAACGGCGCGCCGAACAGATTCGTCGTCAGACACATCTGCTTCCACAACGAGATGCGCAACGTCTGCCCTGCCGGGCGTCAGGTCCAGTACCGCGACCTGAGCGCCCATCGCTGCCATGCGCTTTGCTGTGGCCGCGCCAATTCCCGAAGCTCCGCCCGTAACGAGCGATACCAAGCCATCCAATTCAGGTTTCATCGATTTCTCCAGTCCAGTGTTCTCTTCAAGCGGCTACGAAGGTTTGGCGCTGTCTGCCCAAGCCTTCGATTTCGATCTCCACAACATCCCCAACGCTGAGATAGGGGTATTTTCCCGACAGCGCAACCCCACGTGGGGTTCCGGTCAGCACGACGTCACCCGGTTCCAGGGTGAGGTACTGGCTGAGGTGGTAAATCAGGTATTCGACCGGGAAGATCATGTCGGAGGTATTGGAGTCCTGACGCGCCTGACCGTTGACCCAGCTGCGCAGACGTAGACGACTCGCGTCCACGTCTTCTGCGGGCACCAACCAAGGCCCGAGCGGAGAGAAACCCGGTGAGCATTTTCCTTTCGACCATTGGCCGCCAGAATTTTCCAATTGAAAGGTGCGCTCAGATAGATCATTGGCCGTGACATAGCCCGCGATGTGGTCGGCGGATTCCTCAACGGTGTCGAGGTAGCTGGCTCGCCTGCCGATGACGACACCGAGTTCGACCTCCCAATCGGTCTTGGAACTGAGGCGTGGAATGCGAGTATCGTCTTCGGGACCGGCCATGGTATTTGGTGTCTTAAGGAAGATGATCGGTACCGTGGGCGGCGCCGACCCGGACTCGGCGGCATGCTCGGCATAGTTCATGCCGATGCAGATAATTGCCGATGGGCGCGCGATTGGCGCTCCGATGCGTTCCCCGCTCACATCGACAACAGGCAGCGTGCCATCTCGGAGAGCCTGCCGCACGGTTTCGATCCCGCCGTTTGCCAGAAAATCACCTGTGACATCGTTGGTCAACGAGGTCAGGTCGTGCGCCACTTCGACGCCGTTCTCGTCAGTGTCGAGAACAGCCGGCTTCTCGGCACCAAGCGCTCCGTAGCGAATAAGTTTCATACTCTCTCCTCCACCGGAAGCAGGTTGGCCAAATAGCGGTGCAGCGCGCGGATTCCAAAGGTCCACGGCGGGAGCTCTTCGGTGATGCCTGTCACGTTTTGCAGGCTGCCGAGGTGTTGGCTCTGAATATTCACAATGTCGCCTGGCTCATGGGTGAATCCGAGCCCCTCGTCGCCTCGATCCTGGGTCGGCGAGAACAAGGTTCCGGTGAACAAGGCAAAACCGTCAGGGTACTGATGGTGTGCCCCACGGGTCGCTGCGACCAATTCTTCAAAAGGCCGGCTGATTCGTGCCACGGAGTTTTGTCCCTGCAAGGAGTAGCCGTCGACTCCCGACACAGTGAGAGCGATTTCCTCAGTGCGCAGCGTATCGATGGTGAAGGCGCTGTCAAAGAGTCGAATGAAGGGGCCGATCGCACTCGAAGCGTTGTTGTCCTTCGCCATTCCCAGAAGCAGGGCACTTCGCCCTTCCACGTCGCGAAGGTTGACGTCGTTGCCGAGGGTGGCGCCTCGTACCTCGCCGCGGGAGTCGGCCACAAGCACGAGTTCGGGTTCGGGGTTGCTCCAGGCGGAGAATGTCGGAATACCAACGCGCGCTCCGAATCCGACCGAGGAGAGCACCGGCGCCTTCGTGAACACTTCTGGGTCGGGGCCGATACCGACTTCGAGATACTGCGACCACATTCCTTGCGCCAGCAAGACCTCTTTCGTCCGGGCGGCTGCTTCGGACCCCGGACGCAGGGAGGCCAGGCTCCCGCCCAGCGCCTCGAGGACGAGCGTGCGCACCTCGGCTGCACGGGATGAATCGCCGGCACACTTCTCTTCGATGACTCGTTCGATCATGCTCTCAACGAAGGTGACCCCACAGGCTTTGACTACCTGCAGGTCAATCGGGGCGAGCAGATGGGGCCGGGTCAAGTCTTCGGCAACGGATGCCGCCACCAGGTCGGATAGGTGCCATCGAGGTTGTCCGGCGCAGGAAGCGACAATGTCGACGGCATCCGTTCTGTCGATCAGCTCCGACACCGTGTTGACCGTATCGGTCAGGTCATACACCTGCCCGCCGCGCACAGAAACGACACGTGGTCCCCCCGTGCGTGGATCCCATACCCGACCGACCAGATGAGCATCAGCTGGGTCGAGCGGCAGAATTCCGAAGTAGTCGTCCCCGCTCATGAGTGGCTCCCTGCGCCATGATCGTGGTGTTGCCAGTGCCCATCGACACGGCGGGAGATTCGCCAGGGGTTCTCGTCCTGCAGCGCCAGAGGAAGGTGTGCCGGAGGGAAGCCCTGAAAGGCGACAGGCCGCATGAACCGGGCGATCGCGGCCGGTCCCACCGATGTCGTGCGCTCGGCGGTTGTGGCCGGATACGGCCCGCCATGGTGTTGCGCATACGAGACGGTCACGCCGGTTGGCCACTCGTTCCACAACACCCGTCCACTCTTCTCCCGTAAGACGGCCAGGAGTGGGTCGATGTCCTCCTCGGCTTGTGCCTGCACGCTTGCTGTCAGCTGGCCGTCGAGGAGTGCGGCTAGATCGGCTAGATCCTCTCCGGGTTCGTAGCAAATCACCAGGGTCGCCGGTCCGAACATTTCTCGTTCCAGTATTGCCGGGTCGGCCCGGACGAACGCTGCCGTGGTCAGGAGCACGGTCGGAGCGGGCGATTCGGCGGAGTCGCCCGCAACGACGACCTCGATGCCGTCGGTCGCGCACATCTTCTCCAAAGCCGCATCAAACCCCGCTCGGAGCTTGGCACTCAACAAGGGCGTGCGCTGGCCCTGAGCGACCTGGGTTCCCATAACCCGAGCGACTTGTTCCCGGTCGGTGGGGGCGAACAACAATCCGGGCTTCGTACAGAACTGGCCCATGCCCATGGTGAAAGACTGCGCATAGGCCGTCAGAATCTCGTCTCCCCGCAGCGCCCAGGCCCGTTCGGTGGCAAAGACCGGGTTTATGCTGCCCAGCTCGCCGTAGAACGGAATGGGACGATCACGCGCGGCAATCCGATCGAGCAGGGCCCGACCACCGCCGGTGGAGCCGGTGAAACCGACCGCCCTGGTCAACGGATGATCGACAAGGGCTTCTGCAGCGTCACGACCAGTGACAGTCGAGAGCAGGTGCTCGGGTGCGCCAGCAGTTCGCAGCGCTTCGATGGCCACCTCTCCCATGCGGAGCCCGAGTTCCGGGTGCCCGTCGTGAATCTTGTGCACGACTGCACAACCGGCAGCGAGGGCCGATGCGGTGTCGCCGCCCAGCACGCTAAAGGCGAAGGGAAAGTTGGACGCACCGAATACACCCACGACACCGAGCGGAATATTTACTCGTCGGATGTCGGGCCTCGGGCCCATGCCCCACGCGCCATCCGCATGGTCGATGGTGGCATCGAGGTTCTCCCCGGCCAGGATTTCTGAGATGTACAGGCGCAGCTGAAAAACGGTGCGCCGAAGTTCGCCGCTAAGACGATGCTCACCCAAGTGGGTCTCCGACTGGGCCAGCGCAATCAGCTCGTCAGCGTGGTCCTCGAACGCCACAGCGATTGCCTCCAACCAGGAGGCCCTCACCTCTGGGGCCACGTCCTGCGAAGCGGTGAAAGCGGAGTGGGCGGCTTCGATCTGCTGTTCGGCACGCAGTGCGGTGATCACGAGTTGTGACCACTGCCCACAGCTGCACCCTGCGTGATCTCGAGCCAGCCGGCACCGGCCGGAAATTCCCAGCGATCACGGGACGCCGAATGCATCTCGGCGCTCGTACCCGGCAGACGAGGCGTCTGGTACCGGCCATTCTCCACCCGGACAGGCTCGGTGAAGTGCTCGTGCAGGTGGTCCACGAACTCGATCATGCGGTTGTCCATCGTGCCGCTGACGGCGGCATAGTCGAAGAAAGAGAAGTGCTGCACGAGTTCGCAGAGGCCCACACCACCGGCGTGAGGGCACACCGGGATATCGAATTTTGCTGCCAGGAGTAGGTTGGCCACGTTTTCGTTCACTCCAGCCACTCGGGTGGAGTCGATCTGCATCACGTCGATAGCTTGAGCCTGCAGCAACTGCTTGAAGACAATGCGGTTGGCCACCGCTTCGCCGGTCGCAACCTTGACGGGTGCCACCCCACGGCGAATCTGGGCATGTCCGAGGATGTCATCGGTGCTCGTGGGCTCCTCGATCCACCACGGGTCGAATTCGGCCAGTTCGTTGACCCAGTCGATCGCCTCTTGCGCTTCCCAGCGTTGGTTTGCGTCGATAGAAATCTTTACCTGGTTACCCACTGCTTCCCGCGCCAGGCGCATCCGGCGCCTGTCATCGTCCAGGTTGCCGCCGACCTTGAGTTTGATCATCCCGAAGCCGTCCGCCACGGCCTCTCGGCTCAGTCGCACCAGCTTCTCATCGCTGTAGCCCAACCATCCCGGGGTTGTCGTGTAGGCCGGGAAGCCATCCAGCTGAAGCTGAGCAATGCGGGCTTCCTTTCCGCTCGCGGCACGACTGAGCAGGTCGAGAGCATCGCTCGGAGTCAGTGCGTTCTCGATATGAGTGAAGTCAACGACGCTCACGAGCTCTTCGGCCGGCATTTCGCTCAGGAGGAGCCAGAGCGGCTTCTTTTCTCGTTTGGCGCGGAGATCCCACAAAGCGTTGGTCAACGCCCCGCAGGCCATGTGCGAGACTCCCTTTTCTGGGCCGAGCCAGCGCATCTGAGAATCGTGCACAAGACGTCGGGACGCTTCCCCGAGGTCTCCTATGAGCTCGTCGATGTCGCGGCCGACAAGGAGCTGGCCATAGGACCGGATGGCTGCGGTGACTATCTCGTTGCCACGGCCACAGGTGAACACGAATGCGTGCCCGGTCTCGCCGCCGTCGGTCTCGATGACCACATAAGCGGACGAATAGTCGGGGTCAACGTTGACGGCGTCTGAGCCGTCCAACTCGAGTGAAGTGGGAAAGCGCACGTCCTGCGTGCGAACCGAAGTGATCTTAGACATTGAAGACTCTCAATCTGATTTAGGTGAAGCCCAGCACGGCCGGTAGCCACATACTGAGCGCGGGTACAAAAGTGATGATGACGAGAGTTGCCAACATCGGGATGAAGAACGGCACCACTCCCTTAATAACTCGAGTGACCGGCACATTGGTCACACTGGACAAGACGAAGAGGACCAGCCCGACCGGCGGTGTAAGGAGCCCGATCAGAAGATTGAAGATCACTACAACTCCGAAATGAACAGGGCTGATGCCGAAGGTCTCGGCAACGGGGCCCAAGACGGGGACCAGGATGAGGATTGCAGCTGTGGGTTCGAGCACCGCGCCAATGATCAGCAACAACACGTTGACGAGAATGAGAAAGACGATCGGGCTTGATGTGAAATTCAGAATGAATTCCGCCGCAAGCTGTGGCGCTTGCTCTCGGGCAAGAACCCAACCGAACAGCGCGGCCGCGGCAACAATGAGCAAAACTGAGCCCGTCGTCTCCACGGATCCCAGCAGGATCCGATATATCTTTCGCCAGGTCAGGGACCCGTAGATCAGCGCTATAACGAAGATGTACAGCACTCCGACACCGGCGGCCTCCGTAGGGGTGAAGATGCCGCTAAGAATTCCGCCGAGGATGATCACGGCTGCTCCGAGGGCCGGAAGTGAGCCGAGCAAGGAACGGCCGCGCGCTGCCCAACCGGTTCTGGGCAGCACAAGGTGTCTCTGCTTGCGCATGAGCCACCACACCATTGCGCACAGGCAGACGATCAGCACCAACGCCGGGAGGATCCCCGCCATGAATAACGCCCCGACGGAGACGCCGGCCGTAACCGCGTAAATGATAGCCGGGATGCTCGGCGGGATCATCGGCGCAATCATTGACGAAGCGCCCGTGATCCCAAGGCTAAATTCCTCGCTATAACCCCGCTTCTTCATCGCCGGAACTTGAATCTTGCCCATGGCTGCGGCATCGGCGATCGCCGCACCGCTCATCCATGAGAACCCGAAGCTCGTAGCGATATTCACGTACCCTAAGCTTCCGCGGATGTGCCCAAGAAAGGCGATGGCCGTGGTGTAGAGCCGATCCGACAATCCGGAAATATTCGCCAGGTTTCCGAGCAGGATGAACAACGGCACCGCGAGAATCGCGAAACTGTTGACTCCGGAAACCGTTCTCTGAACGGCGATGCCCAACGAAGCGGTTGGGTCGAGGATTACATAAACGAGCGATGGCACCAGAAGTGAGATTGCAACCGGCACTCGCAGGGCGAGCAGGACCAGAAGTCCTCCGAGCATGAACAGGAGGATCACGAGTGTGGCCTTTCGGGGGTTTCCGTTGCGGTGATGTCTTCGAGGTTTGCCACAGTTACAGGTACTTGATCGGGGTGCCAAATATCCACGTAACTGTTGAGAACACCGTGGAGAAAGATCAGTCCAAAGCCGACAACCGCAGAGGCATAGACGACGCTCATCGGAATCTGGGTGGCCGGCGCGTTCAATTTGGCGGCTGACAATGCGAACTGAGTTCCCGCGATGGCCATCGAAGCCGACACCAGGAGCACGACCCCGATCGAAAATGCATTGACGGCCTTCGCGGCGATCCCCGACAGCTTCGCTGCGATCAAATCAACCGTGACGTGCAGTCGCCTGGCCATGACGAATCCTGCCGAAATAAAGGTGAGCCATACCAGCGCGAATCTCGCAAGCTCTTCCGTCCACGTGAAGGGAGAGGAAAAAACGAAACGGCTGATTACTTGGGTCAGAATGAGCATCAAGATGAGCACGAGGAGCCCAGCAGCCAACAGTCGTTCAACTGTGACCACGGCTCGTATCCCCGCAAAACGTGACTCCAGATAGTCAGGCTCGTCCGGATGAACCATCGTCATTTGTCGTCCTGGATGTCTTTGTACAGGTCGCCCCAGGTGACCGCGTTGGGAAGCATCTCTCTGGCCCGCTTCGCGAAGGCGTCACGGTCGACATCCTCATTGACAGTGATGCTGCCGTCCGCTTTCCAGTCGGCGAGGATATCTTGCTCCTGCGTTTCGACGCACTCGCGCACTTCAGTCGCGGCGATGGCCATGGCGTCTTCCAGTGCAGACTGTTGCTCAGAGCTGAGGTCCTCGAAGAGCGCCGTGTTCGTCACGATGTTGACGCCCTGAATCATGTGACCGGTGATGTTGATGAAGTCCTGAACCTCGTTGAACTTGGCCGTCGATATTGTCGGAATGGGGTTCTCCTGGGCATCGATCACGCCCTGTTGAAGCGCCAGATAGACCTCACCCAAGGCCATGGGCGTTGCCGTTCCACCCATGACCTTGGTGTTCGTCAAATAGAGGGGAGCATCGGGCGTTCGGATTTTTACGCCGCTCATATCGTCGGGACCGTTGATTTCCTTATTGGACGTCACCTGCCTGGTGCCGTAATACCAACCGGACAACACCTTGATACCGGTCTCCTCGCTCATTTCATCGTAGATTTTCGCCATGGTCGGCCCGGCAATGGTTTCGGCGAAATGATCGACACTGTCAAACAGGTACGCGGCGTCGAGGACAGCAGCCTCGTCATGCCAGACCCCGAGGAATGATGGGCCGGCGATTGCCAGGTCAAGGCCGCCGAGGGCGACCTGCTCCAGGGATTCTGCTTCAGAACCGAGCTGACCACTGGGAAAACTCTCTATGCTGATACCGCTATCTTCGAGTTCCCGGTTAAGTGCGGTTACGCCACAGGTCTCCATGGGATGACTGGCCTCGTAGACGTGAGCCAGCCTGAGGACCTTGCTGTCGCCGCTATCGGACGCATCACCCGCCGCGACCGACCCTGAGAGTCCGCAACCGGCGAGCGAAAGTGCAGCGACAGCCGCCAGCGGGAGGTGCAGGTACCTGATCAGGTTCTTCTTCACTGCACGTGCGCCACTGCGCTGAAGGCTATTCGACATTTGTGTTCTCCTTTGAACTAATTGATGAGTCGAGCTAAAACCCTGTTGAGGTTGAGTTAGTGGGGACCAGACCAGCGCGGCACTGGCGCAATGTTCAGGTGTTGCGCGAGCTGATCGAGAAGCCGTGCAGTGGATCCGCTCAGAGGAATCGTCTGTTGGTTGGATCGAGCCCGAGACTGCTCGGGATCGCCAGGCGCAAGAACTTCGTGATCCGCGCGGCCGGACGACCGGATTCGCTCCTGAAGTTTTTCAACGCGCGCTTCCGTGTGCGCACGGCCCATAAAGGCGTTGCTGTCGATCGTGATTAGAAGATGGCCCGTGTTCATACGGGAGGCCGGATTGTTCCAAATGTCTTGAGTTTCATGGGCGAACGATGCTGTCCCGAGGGATGCTGCAATCGCCTCGAGCAACGCCGACACGGCCGATCCTTTGTGACCGCCAAACGGTGTCAAGGCTCCCGCCATCGCTTCCTCGGGATCAGTCGTGGGGTGCCCGGAGGAATCCATGGCCCATCCGTCCGGAAGCTTCGTTCCTTCGTTCCTCGCCGCGATGACCTTTCCGTAGGCCCCGGTGCTTGTGGCCATGTCCGCCGTGAGGGAATGCGCCCCAGAACTCGGGGCCCCGATGGTCAACGGGTTCGTGCCGAACAGTTTCTTGCCGCCACCAAAAGGAGCGACCGTGGGCCCCGTGGTTGAGGTGAGAAAAGCGACGAAGCCAGCATCAGAAAGTTGGTCTACCCAGAAGCCCCCTGTTCCATAGTGGCTGCTGTTCTGTACGGCCACAGCGCAGACGCCACGACCGGCCGTGTGGGTCATTGCGTAGTGAACGGCACGTGCCATAGCGACCTGGCCTAAGGCGCCGTCGGCATCTAGCAGGGCGCTGGAACCAGTGTCGGTCATCCACTTCATGTGCGGCAGGCTGTTGATTCCGCCGCTCTCAATCGCTGACACGTACAGCGGCAACCGCAAAAGGCCGTGCGAGGCCGTTCCCTGCTGGTCAGCGCCGACCAGGGACAGAGCGGTTACCTCGGCGTCTGGCGCCGGGACGCTCACCCGGTGGAGTGCTCGCTTGGCAAATTCAGTCAGATCTTTGACGCCGTATCTTGCCGATTCCATCTCTATCCCCTCATTGGAAAAATACGATTAAGTGAAATACTATATATATACGTTGATGACCGCAAGGGACGTTGGATCATCGAAAATTTGGAAGACTATCCCCAGGCGGAAGTAATGAAGGAAGACGGAACATGACTCACCATCAGGGCGATAAGCCCGATTCGATACCCGTGCGACTAACGACGAGCGGCGTCTACGACCTGCTCCGTACGCAAATTCTGGACAACATCATTCCCCCAGGGACTCGGGTCAACATCGACGCCATTTCCCGTAAGTTTGGAGTCTCGCCGACACCCGTACGCGAGGCACTGCGTCGCCTGCAAGGCGACAACCTGCTGGTCACCGCCTCGAACCGCGGATACAGCACAACTCCACTTCTTGATCTGGCAGGGCTGCGTGAGCTGTTTGAGTTTCGGCTTCTCGTTGAACCGTGGGCGGCCCGCACGGCGGCAGCGAATCGTCTGGGAAATCCCGCTCACCACCTGAACGCCGAGTTGCAGACCTTCACGAAGCAGGCCGAGGGGCAAGATGATATTCGTCAGCACCTAGTGACCCATGACTCAAGGTTTCATGAGCACATTCTGGCTGCCTCGGGAAACGACGTGGTTCGCTATGCCTACGAACAGACCCATTGCCACCTTCATATCTTTCGCCTGTACCCGGCCGATATGAGTGGGAAAATCACGATTGAGGAGCATCGGCAAGTCTGGGCAGCCATTCGTGATTGTGAGCCGGCTCAGGCGGAGAACGCAATGCACGAACACCTCAAGCGCGCGTTTCAACGCTTCGCTAAGGCATTCGATGAGGCGGGTCGGGGCAAAGCCGATCTCAGTGCCTACCTCTCACCCCGGCTCGCTATTAACGACGCTCAGCTGCCGGCCTAGCAGTACTATCCGATCCAGAAGATGCCAACCTAGTGACGTCCTTCTACTGCAGACAATCCATGGACACCGAAGGGGCTAGCGCTGCACGAGGGCTCCGTGGCCGCGATCGGAGACGCCCATGGCACCGCGCAAACCGAAACCGCGCTCGGTGAATTTGCGTGCGGTGCGAATGCGGCCCTCCCCCTGATCTAGCCGCAGCACGCCCTCGCTGAGCGACACCACATCGAATCGGCAGTCCTGCGCAGGGGCAGGTCCGGTCGGATCATCGCGACGCCACACGCACGAGAGCGCTCGCTTCGCGCGCCAGCCGGGCGATCTCGTCGAACCGCTCACCCGTGATCGGTGCCTTGGTGTCCATCCAGCTGCCGCCGGCCGCCGGGGCTGACCACAAACGAGACGCCGGCGTCGACAACGAGGTCAACCTGCTCGGCGTTCAACACGGTGCGTGTCATGCGAGCTCCTGCACTAGTTGGGGGAAAAGGGCCGCCACGGGGTTGCGCAGCGTTCCGAGGCCGGCGAGGGTGATGGCCACGTCGTCACCGGGCTCGACGCTCGCGTAGGTACCCGGCGCGCCCATGAGCACGACATCCCCCGCGCCCAGCGTCATGATCGAGCTGAGATAGACGAGCTGCTCGATCACGTCGTAGGCCAGATCGGCCGTGGATCCGTGCGCCCGAAGAACACCGTTCACCTCGACCTCAATCGAAACGTCGCGCCAGTCCAGCTGTGTGGTGATGTACGGGCCGAGCGGGGTGAATCCGTCTCCGTTCTTGACCTGCGTCATTTTCTCGTCGAAGGCCACCTGGCCGATAGCGGTCACGTCATTGCCGATCGTGTACCCGAGAATGGCGCCGGGCACCTGGTCGGGCCGCAAACACCGTGCGGTGCGCCGCAGCACGACGGCGAGTTCACCCTCGACATTGACCGCACCCGTACGCGCATCGAGCACGATGGCGGCACGCGGCCCGACGGCGGTGCGGGCCGATTTCAGGAACGCTTGCGGGGGCATCCGTCTGTCGCCGGGGCCGTTGTGGGCCATGCCGAGAATCACGCGGGGCTCGCAGGGGGCCAGGAGCGGCGCATCGGCCGCAAACGTGTCGCCGGTCAGCTGCACCTCGGGAGTAAACAGAGAACGGATGCCGCACCACCGATCCCCACGCCACACCACCGTGCGCGGTCCAGCCGGAGTCGCGATGCGAGCCAGACGCTCGGCCACACCGGGCGCGGGGCTAGTAGAACTCAACGGTGTCGACCCGGTTGAAAAGCGGATGCCCGTCGAGCAGGTTGGTCGCGTTGGCGGCGAACAGCTCGGCGATGAGCCGAGGCTCGTTGGCGGCGAGCGCTGCGGAGTGCGGGCTGATCAACACGTTCGGCAGATCCCACAGCGCGCTCTGCGCGGCCAGAGGCTCGTGGGCGACCACGTCGAGGGCGGCATACCCGAGCTGCCCGTTCTGCAGCGCGGTGATGAGCGCGGGCTCGTCGACGACGGTTCCCCGCCCCACGTTGACCAGGGTCCCACCGGGTTTGAGCGCCGAGAAGACTCCTTCACCGATCAGCCCGGCCGTGGCATCCGTTCCCGGCAAGGTCACGACGATACCGTCAACGCGGCCCAACGCCGCAGCCAGATTGTCGGGGTGCACGACCTCGTCGGCCCCGGCGACCGTCGTCGCATGCCGACTGGTGGCGATCACGTGGCAACCGAACGCGCCGAGCAGGCAAATGACCTCACGGCCGATACCGCCGGTGCCCAGCACGAGAATGGTCTGGTCGGCGAGGTGTCGCATCTGCAGGCGTTCCGGCCAGAGGTGATCCCTCTGCTGGGCCAGAAGCTCGGGCAACATCTTGGCGCCGGCGAGCAGCCCGAACAGGGCGAATTCGGCAAGCGGGCGGCCGTGCACTCCGGCCGAGGTGGTGAACATCACGCGGTTGAGGTCGGCAAGGCTGAGCCCGGCCTCCTTCACCTGCCCTCCCCCGCCAGCCGCCATGGTCTGCACCCAGCGCAAGCGCGGGTTGGCCAGAACCGTGCGCTGCAATGCTGCCGGGTTGAGGTCGGGAATGCCGTAGAGCACGTCGGCCGAATCGATCAGGGCCTCGTACTGCTGCTGCTCGGCCGGCGTGCGTGCGAAGGCCGGATCACCGCGATAGTCGGTGGCGAACCGCCGGGTGGGCAGCAGGCTCGGCTCCCACACCAAGTCGATGCGAGGTTCGAGCGCGACAATGTGGTCGCACAGCTGCTGGTCGAGGGGCGTGGCCATCACCACGCGCAGCCGCGAAGCGCTCATCAGAGCAACTTACTGAGGAAGGTCTGGGTGCGTACGTGCTGGGGCGATTCGAAGATCTGGGCCGGGGTGCCCTCCTCCACGATCACTCCGGCGTCCATGAACAGCACGCGGTCGGCGACCTCACGGGCAAAGCCCATCTCGTGGGTCACCACGACCATGGTCATGCCCTCCTCGGCGAGTTTCTTCATGACGTCGAGCACATCTCCCACGGTCTCCGGGTCGAGGGCCGAGGTCGGTTCGTCAAACAGCATGACGGTGGGTTCCATGGCGAGCGCACGGGCGATGGCGACCCGCTGCATCTGGCCACCGGAAAGGGTGCTGGGGTAGACATCCGCTTTGCTGGTGAGACCGACTTTTTCGAGCAGGGCCATTCCGCGTGCATGCGCGGTGGCGCGGCTGACCTTGCCGACCTTCATGGGGGCCAGCATGATGTTGTCGATGACCTTCATGTGCGGAAACACGTTGAAGGATTGAAAGACCATGCCCACGTCGCGGCGAACGGCGTTGAGGTTGGTCTTGGGGCCGGTGAGGTCGTGACCGCCGATGGTCACCTGGCCGTCGGTGAACGACTCGAGAAAGTTGAGGCAGCGCAGAAAGGTGCTCTTGCCCGACCCCGAGGGGCCGATGACGCACAGCACCTCGCCCTCGGCGACCGCGCAATCGATGCCCTTGAGTACCTCGAGTTTGCCAAAGCTTTTGTGCAGGCCTTCGACCGTGATGATCATGCGTTGCTCCGTTCGACGGTAAGACGGGTAAGAGAGGTCATGCGAGCCTGCGTTCGTACCAGGTGCCGAGCAGCGAAATAGGATACGAGATCACGAAATACAGCGCGCCAACGATGAGAAAGGTCAGCAGCGGTTCCTGGTTGAGCGTGGTGACGATGCGCCCGGCCCGGGTGAGATCGACGAAGCCGATCACCGATACCAAAGAGGATGCCTTCACCAGCGCAATAAGAAAACCGATACCCGGCGGCACCGCAATTTTCATGGCCTGCGGAAAGATCACGTAGCGCAGCCGGGTGAAGTAGTGCATGCCGAGCGCTTCCGCGGCTTCGGACTGTCCCTTGGGTACCGCCTGGATTCCGCCGCGCACGATCTCGGCCATGTAGGCCCCGGCATAGACCGAGAGGCCGACCACCGCGGTGAATCCGCGCGAGAAGGTGAGGGCGGGCAGCATGAGCGGCAGCGCAAAGTAGGTGAACAGCAGAATGATCAGAATGGGCACGCCGCGAATGAAGTTGATGTAGATACTCGCGATTATGCGGGCGATCCAGCTCGGCGATGCCTTGGCGGTGCCGAGCACAATGCCGATCAGGCTGCCGAGCACTCCGGCGGCGACGCAGATGACGAGGGTGAGCCCGGCGCCGCGCAGCAGGGGCGGTAGATATTGAGCGAAGTCCATCAGCCCTACCATCTGAATGCCAGCCTCTCGGTGATTTTGGACGAGAACGCGATGGCCGCCGACGTCAGGAAGTAGAGCAGGGCACCGACGGTGAAGATCTCGAGGGTGCGCAGTGTTTGCGAGTTGAGGTTCTGCAGCGTCGAGGTGAGTTCATCGAGGGCGATGACCGAGCCGATCGACGAGAACAGAAACAGCACGATGAACTGGTTGGTCAGGGCCGGCAACACGTTGCGAATGCCCGGCTTGAGAATGACGTAGCGAAACGTTTTGTGGAACGGCATGCCGAGGGCAGTACCGGCTTCGCGCAGGCCCTTCGGAACGGCGCTGATGCCGGCCCGAAAGATCTCGGCGGTGTAGGCGGAGTTGTTCAGGGTCATGCCGATCAGCACCGACCACAACGGGTTGAAGTTGATGCCGATAGAGCCCAGGCCAAAGTAGATGAGGTAGAGCTGCACCAGCAGCGGGGTGTTGCGGATCACCTCGATGTAGCCGTTGCTGATCAGCTGCAAGGCCTTGTACCGACTGGCCTTCGCGAGGTAGATGAAGATGCCCAGCACACCGCCAGCGGCGAAGCTGATCAGGGTGACGTAGATGCTCACCCAGAGGGCTTTGAGCATCACGGGCAGATACGGAAGAATATCGCCGAAGTAGAGGGTCATGCATGGCCTTTCTTGAGCACCACGTCACTGGGGTGAACGCTCGTCGGCCGATTCGTGCGGCCGACGAGCCGAGGGAGTTAGCCGACGATGTCGGGCAGGTCAGCGTTGCCCCACTTCTGGAACAGCTCCTGGTTGATGCCCGAGGCGTTGAGGTTGCGAATGAAGTTGTTCAGGTAGTTGATCCAGACCTGGTCTTCCTTCAAAGCGCCCATGGAGACGAGTGACGGAAAGAGCACGGGCTCGTCAACGACCGCGTAGTTTGCGTCGTCGGCGGCCATCTGCGCCACGGTGGAACTTCCTTCGACGAGGGCGTCGACCTTTCCGGCCTGCAGTGCCGCCATGGCGTCGGCGATGGTCTCAAACCGCTCGACCTTGGTGTCGGGAAAATTCTTGGTCATGATCGAGTCGTTCGTGCTGCCGCGGGCAACCGAGACGGTTTTGCCCGCCAGGTCGTCATAGCTCGCGATGGGGTTGGCGGTGTTGAACATGACGCCGGCGCCGTGGGCGACGTAGGGAATGGTGAAGCCCGCTTCTTTGGCTCGTTCGTCGGTGGCCGTCCACTCGGAGATATTCACGTCGACCCGGTCAGACTTGAGCAGGGGCAGGCGGCTCGTGCCGTCGGTGCTGACCAGTTCGAGCTCGACGCCGAGGGCTTCGGCGAGCTTCTCGGCGATGTCGATGTCGTAGCCCTCGAAGTCGCCGTCGGGAGTCTGCACGCTCCACGGCGGATAGTCCGGCAGCACGGCCACTCGTACGGTGCCGCTCTTGATCACCTTGTCGAGTTGGCTGGCGCCGGCGGCGGTGCCGCCCGCACTGTTCTCGGGCGACGTGCACCCCGAGAGCAGGAGCGCGACCGCCAACGCGGGAATGAGGACGAGTTTGCAATTCAACCGACGCATATGCAACAGCTCCAGAGTTAACTTCATTGGTATCTACCCGGAATACTCCCAAATGGCGGGAGCACTTCTTACTATGTGAGAATATAGCATCCGTCCGGCCGTTCTCAGCAATCAGGAAAACGCCGCTAGGCTCGGGCGCACCACCTGCCATCGAAAGGCGCACGACAATGCCAGACACCCCCGCATCGGCGCCCAATCGCGACATGGTGGGCAAAGCGCTGTCGCTGCTGACGCTGCTCGGCGATCATCCCCACGGAGCGGTCGCCTCCGCCCTGGCTCGGGAGTCGGGGTTTCCGCTGAGTACCGCCCACCGGCTGCTCGGAACCCTGGTGCGCGAGGGGTACGCCAAGTTCAATCCGACGACCCGGCAGTACACCGTGGGCTTGCGCATCTTTCAGCTGGCCCAGACGGTGTCCGTGGCCTACGGTTTCGCGGGAATGACCCGGCCGATTCTGGAGGGCATCTCAGCAGCGACCCACGAGGCGACCCTGCTGGCCGTGCTCGACGGCGACCGCCAGCTCTACGTGCACACGGTTCAAGGGCCGCAACAGGTGCGCGTTGTCGGTGAGCCGGGCACACACGGTCCGCTGCACTGCGCCGCCGTCGGCAAGGTGCTCATCGCCTTCTCGCACGACGACGTGCGCGAGCACCTGATCGACACGCTCGACCTCGACCAGTTCACCGCGAACACCATCACCGACCGTGACGCCTTTCGCACCGAGATCGACGCGGTGCGCACCCGCGGCTACGCCGTGGCCGACGAGGAGCACGAAGCGGGCATTCGCGCCATCAGCGTGCCCATCTTCGTAAACCAGAAGGTCGTGGCTGCGGTGGCCACCGCAGCGCCGGCCTTTCGCGCCAGCATCGACCAGCTGGTGCAGCACGTCCCGCAGCTCGAGGAGGCCGCTCGCTCCCTCTCCACCGTGATGGCCCTGCGCTGAGTACGCCGTCCGCTCTGAGATTCGGCTGGCTCGGGCCGGGCATCCGCTCATTTCGTCGGGCAAGCCCGATACTGAATTCGTGACTACTGAGTTTTGTCCTGGGCCACCACACGCTGTGAGCACCCAATGGGCACAGCATCGAGCCAAGTGACGAGCAGGTGTGTTGCAGAGTTTGATTGCCACCTCGTGACAGTTTCGGCCGTCGCCGGGTCTATGTCGTCGACACGCCCCGAAAACCCTGCGGTGGCTTGCACCCCCAAAGCGCTTGGGTTTCCACTCGTCCAGTCAGTTGGTACCGGCACGAGCAACTGTCCCGAAGCATCAGATCCCCACACGCCAACCGGCCAGGCAATCTGCACAACGTCGGTCGTGTTGTTGCGCACGAATCCCGACACGATCGCGGAATACGACTCCACATTCCCGTCGACATCAAGCCAGGGAGAAAAATCATCGACCACCACAACGGTGTCAAGGCTGCCGCTGGGGCATACCGGGCTAGCCGCAGTCGGCTGTGGGGCCGCTGCCGGCGGCTCGACCGGAGCTAACGGCGCTGGGGCCTGAGTAGCGATCGGTCTCGGGGATTGCCGAGCTACCGGAGGGGTCACGGTATTGATCGGAGCGGGCGTTGCCACTTTTACGTTTTCCGGCCGGGCAGTCGACTTGGAGGCCGAGGAGACTCCCGCACGGCTGGATGCCTGAAGGTGAAAACCAACACCAAAGGCACCAACAAGGAGGATGAGTGTCGTAGCGGCAATTGCGATCCACTGCCAAAGACGCAGTCGTTTCATGCCGGGAGTATAAATCGTTTGGGTCAACGTCGGAAGGCACCCCAGCCTTGAGCCCGGGTCTCTATGCCGCCCATCACGGCACAGAATAATTGAGCCAAAAAACCAACCAGTACCCCCTCAATGGGGAAAACCCACTTATGTAAACTATTACAGCGGCAATATCTCCGCACACTCGGGGGAGGGGACCGCACGTGTCGAACACAACGCGCACTCGTACCCTCACCAAACCATCCCGCGACTGGCACGCCGTTTACTCGGCCCGCCTTACCCTCAGCGACTTTCTCGTGCTTCTCTGGGTGGTCTTTGGCGTTCAGATCGCCTGGTTCGGTTTCGACCGGGCCAACCTGGCCGTGCGCTCCGCCGACCTCGCTATGTCCTACACCTCAGTGTCGGTCATTCTCATCGCCGCCTGGATGGCCGCGCTCAGCCTCTACGGCACGCGCAACGATCGCGTGCTCGGCACCGGCTTCGACGAGTACAAGCTCATCGCCGGCGCCTCGATAAGACTGTTTGGCCTGCTCGCTATCATCGCTTACCTCTTCAAGATCGATGTCGCCCGCGGCTACATTCTTCTGGCTTTCCCGCTCGGTATCGTTGTGCTCATCTTCTCGCGCTGGATGTGGCGCCAGTGGCTCGTCGCGCAGCGCTCCCGCGGGCAATTCACCTCCCGCGTCATTCTGATCGGCACCCAGGAATCGTCCGCCCGCATCGCCGACGAGCTACGAACCCGCCTTGGCGCCGGCTACCTCGTCGTGGGCGCTTGCGTCACCTCCGGCCCTAGCGCCACCTACCTGCCCGGCGGCACCGTTCCTATCGTCGGCGACATCGACGACGTGCACACCGCCCTCGACTCCTTCGACGCCGACACGGTCATCATCACCAGCAGTGACGACATCTCCCCCACGCGGATGCGCGAACTCAGCTGGAGCCTCGAGCCCGGCCGTCACCACCTCATCATGGTGCCGCGCCTCATTGACGTGGGCGGCCCCCGCATTCACACCCGGCCCGTCGCCGGTCTGCCGCTCATTCACGTGGAAACCCCCCGCTACGAAGGCCACACCCTCTTCACCAAGCGCGCCTTCGACATCGTCGTCTCCACCCTGCTCATCATCGTGCTCTCCCCCGCCCTCGCGGCCATCGCCCTCGCCGTGCGCTTCAGCGGCCCCGGTCCGGTGTTGTTCATCCAGAACCGCGTGGGCCACAACGGTCACCTCTTCAAGATGCTCAAGTTTCGGTCGATGGTAGCGGATGCCGAAGCTCGCCTGGCCGCACTGCAAGACACTCCGCGTGTGGTCGGCAACACGGTGATGTTCAAGCTGCAGAACGACCCGCGCGTCACCCGCGCCGGCCGGTTTCTGCGCCGGTACAGCCTCGACGAGCTGCCGCAGCTGTTCAACGTGCTTGCTGGATCCATGTCGCTCGTCGGCCCCCGCCCGCCACTCGAGACCGAGGTCAGCGAGTACGAGCTGCACGTGCACCGGCGCTTTCTCGTGAAGCCCGGCGTCACCGGACTCTGGCAGGTCAGCGGACGCTCGAACCTCACCTGGGACGAAACCGTGCGCCTCGACCTCTACTACGTCGAGAACTGGTCCCTCGTGGGCGACTTCGTTATCCTCTGGCGCACAACCAAGGCCGTGCTTGCCCGAGACGGCGCGTTCTAGCTCGTACTGACGATAGGACGCGAAGGCCACCCCTAAGGGAGGCCCCTTTGCTCGTAACAATGCCCACAATGGGCGGTAGAATCAAAGGGCTCAAGGTCGAGGGTTCAATTGCCCCAGCATCACTGAGTAAGCACGGATAGTGGATCTGCTTACTCAACGATTTATTTGCACATATCGCGTTCTCGGATTGGGCTTGCGAGACAGAGGCTCGGCCGCAATCCAAAGCACAACGGGGGAAATCGTAATGACACGTTATTCACGCTTCAGAGAAACGGGCCGGTTATCGTGGCTGGCGTAATAGTCCACGAGTGGCTGGAAACCCACGGTGGTGCAGAAAAGGTAATGGAAGAAATCGCCAAGGCATTCCCCGACGCACCGATTCACGCCCTGTGGGACGATGCACCCTTGCGCTTCGAGCCGCACCGAGTGCAAGAAACCTGGCTGGCGCGAACCGCGCTCCGACATAGGAAAGACCTAGCTCTTCCTCTCATGCCAATAACATGGCGAAACATGGGACCTGCTGAGGCTGATTGGATTCTCTGCTCGTCGCACCTCTTTGCTCACCATGCTCGCTTTAGCGGTGGCGCAAGAGAAGCGCCGAAACTTGTGTACGCGTACACTCCTGCGAGATACATCTGGAACCCAGAACTTGACGCGCGCGGAGCGAATCCCTTGGTGAAGGCTGTTTCTCCGATATTTCGAAACTTGGATCGTAAACGCGCTGCAGAGGCCCAGTCCATTGCCGCTATCAGCAACTTCGTTCGTGCACGTATTGCGACGTCGTGGCACCAAGACTCCCGGGTAATCTATCCGCCCGTTGATGTGAAACTTTTCGCCGATGATTCCGCTGACGGACTGACAGACGCGGAAAACGAATATTTAGACAAAGGCGTACCAAAGGAATTCGTCCTCGGTGCTTCTCGCTTCATTCCCTACAAGCGACTTGAGAACGTAATCGACGCCGGCATAGCGCTCAACCAGCCCGTCGTGATTGCCGGCTCCGGTCCACAAGAGCAGCTCTTGCGAAGGTACGCCCTCGACCAAGGTGGCGATGTGACTTTCGTAATCCAGCCATCCCTGGCGCTCTTGCGCGAACTGTTCCGACGAGCCCTAGTTTTCATCTTTCCACCGGTCGAAGATTTCGGCATCGTGCCCGTCGAGGCAATGGCGACAGGCACGCCGGTAATCGCACTCGACACGGGCGGAGCTGCTGAGACTGTACTGCATGGACGCACCGGAGCTCTCGTCAATGATTTTAAGAACAGTTCAGGCGTCCGAGAAGCTTTTCTGCTCAGTCAAGATGTGCAAGTCGCAGACTGCAAGCGAAGGGCCTTTGAATTCGACACACCAGTATTCACCGAAGCTCTCACAAATTGGGTGCGAGACGAAACGGGTGCGTCGTCGGAATCGCAGTCTGCCCGCACGACGGCCGCCCAGAGCTTTGCGAGCTAAGTTGTCGTCCTGATTCGCTCGATTCGTAAAGCGACAAAAACGCAGAACCTTGAAACGATAGCGCCTCCGCTGGAATTTCTAGGCAGAGATTGTTTGAAACTTTTGTTCAAATACGCATCCTGGATGTTTGGCCTTAAATCAATGACATTGCTTAGCGAACCCGACGACAACCGTTCAATAATTCCACGTCGTGTCGGACCATCCGCGAAACGACTTGTTCGAAACTTACGGTTGGGCTCCACCCAAGTGCCGATCGAATTTTTGACGAATTGCCGCGCATGTCCTGCGGATCGGCCGGACGTACAAAACGTTGATCAATTCCTACAACGCGTTCCCAGTCATCAATCCCGACTGCGCTGAATGCTGCTGCCACAAATTCGCGAACAGAGTGCGACTCGCCGGTAGCGATGACATAGTCATCAGGAACGACAGCATTGCTCATCCGCACCAGAGCATCAACGTAATCCGGTGCCCATCCCCAGTCCCGCTTGAGATCAAGGCTTCCCAACAATAACTTGTCGGTTGAGCCACTGGCAATCGCGGCCGCCGCCATGGTGATCTTACGGGTCACGAATGCTGAAGGGCGCCGCGGCGATTCGTGGTTATACAGAATTCCCGAGGACGCATGCATACCTTTGGCTCGGTAAATGGCTACCGCTTGATGTGCGTAGGTCTTCGCTAGGCCATATGGAGAAATTGGAGAAATTGGTGTTTGTTCCGATTGGGGCGATTCTCTGGCGTCTCCAAAAATTTCAGAACTGGAAGCCTGCACGAAGCGAACCTCGCGTCCGATGCGTTCCTGACATCTCCAACCGGCTTCGAGAAGCGCTACGACTGCGAGCCCACTAATCTGCCCAGTCGCGACTGGATGGTCCCAGGAGTACGCCACAGAGCTGATGCCGCCAAGATTGAAGATGACATTCGGTTCCGTCTCATTTATGAGTCGTTCCAAGAACACGGAGTCGGCTAGGTCTCCCGAATGACTGCTAACCGACAGCAGGCTCGGATGCGGATTTCTCAAGTCCTCCGCTCTCACTAGCGCATGGACATCCCAGCCAACGGCCTGAAGGCTCTCGGAAAGATAGCTCCCGTCCTGACCTGTGACTCCCGTAACTAGAGCCCGAGGCCTCGTCATTCGCTAATGCACCAGCGCAGACTGTTCGGCCAGATCATTCCCGACCATCATCTGCACTAGGGTCTTGAAGGAAACAGTTGGGGTCCATCCGAGGACATCGCGGGCCTTTTTCGGATCACCTATGAGTAAATCGACCTCCGCCGGCCGCATGAATCTAGGATCCTGCCGCACGTAAGGACTCCAGTCATCAATACCAACTGCTGTAAATGCAACGTCTAAGAGGTCACGGATGGAATGTGTCTCGCCAGTTGAGATGACATAGTCATCGGCCACCGGTTGTTGTAACATTCGCCACATTGCGTCGACGTAGTCGCCTGCAAAACCCCAATCGCGCTTTGCGTCGAGATTACCCAACGTCAATTCAGATTGCAGGCCAAGCTTGATGCGACTCACCGCCTGGGAGACCTTGCGGGTGACGAATTCAGGCCCCCGGCGAGGAGACTCGTGGTTGAAGAGGATACCGCTGCTGGCGTGCATGCCATACGACTCGCGATAATTTATGGTCATGTAATGCCCAAAAACTTTTGCTACCCCATAAGGAGAGCGTGGCCATAGGAGCGTGGTCTCATGCTGCGGCACTTCTTGGACTTTTCCAAACATCTCCGATGAAGAAGCTTGATAGAAACGCACCCTGGAAATGTCACTACCGGCGTAAAGGCGAGTGGCTTCAAGTATATTGAGTACTCCTTTTCCCGTAACATCCGATGTCATTGACGAGTTTTCCCAAGAGTAGGCCACGAAAGATATAGCCCCAAGATTGTACACCTCGTCCGGCTGGGCAATATTGAGCACACGAGTTAGGCTCGAGACATCGGTCAAATCACCATTGATCAGCTTTACCTCGGGCACTGTCTGGCGAACTAGGTCGAGTTTGGGATTGTTCTGCCCCCGAATCAGGCCGAAAACCTCGTAGCCTTTACTGAGCAGAAGTTCCGACAGGTACAGACCATCTTGTCCGGTGATTCCAGTAATCAGTGCACGGGGCATAGCAAGTTCCATTCTTTGCACGACGGAGAGTGAAGAAAGTCACAACTACCGCCACATCCCTTACAGGCCATGACGCAGGGGTAGTTTCACTTCTATCCCCCAAATTCGACACTAGTACATGAGCGCTAAGAGCATGCAGGACTGTGTCCGCAGATGCGCACCGCCCGTCAAATAGCACGGACGCATCCCACAAGGTGAAGAGTCGTTTGTGCTGGCACATGCGTCTGAGCGCCGAACACATGATGACTCGCCGTTGCTCCGGCCCGCCAAGAACTCCCCTACTAGTAAATTAGAATCATGGTCGAGCGAAGGGCCGTCCCTGCCCAGGCGATCGCGACAACCTCCTGCCAGTTTTGATCCCAGAAAGCACTGCAAGAACTCCGCGGGGGTCCAGCTGCAAAATGCGGGCAAAAAGAAGCTTACCGATTCTGACAAGGAGACCAATCCGCCAGACACGACTTCTCATTGAGACAAATTGTACGAGACTGGCGACGTAGTACGTTCGCACCTTTGACCCAATTGAGCGACCAGATGCCGAGAGTTCGTGAACGACAACGGCGTCTTCACACACAGCAAGGCCCCAACCCGCGCCAGATGCGCGAAGGCAAAACTCAACATCCTCCCAGTACATGAAGAAGCGTTCGTCGAGGAGACCAATATCCACGAATGTTTCGGTGCGGACCAAGACAGCCGCCCACGTCACGTAATCTGGGTCCCGGCCACCTTCCCGCATTGGACGCACACCGGCCAAGATTGGCACTAACTTCGAGCCCCGAGACTGTACCGATTTGTCGGTGTTTATGATTAATGGAGCGCACAAACCTAGATTCTCGTCTCGTTCCATGAGCTCCACTAGGGAAGCCACGGCTCCTTTCTCAACGACAGCATCGTTGTTAATAATGAAGATGTATTTGGCGTCCCCCGCGAGTGCCGCGCGGATGGCGGGATTGATCCCACGTGCAAATCCAAGGTTCTTGGAATTTTCAAGGATTACAATTTCCCCTAACTGCGTCTCCTGCACCAAAGCAGCACGCAACGCACCGTCAGATTCGTTGTCGGATACGATCACCCGACTAACTCCCCGTTCCGAGAGAAGGCTGCGCAGGCACTTTCTCGTGCGATCTAAATCGCGCCAATTTAGAGTTACTGCGATAGTTTCTGGAGGATTCATTCGCGAACCAATTTGGTCGATTCCATCAGCGTCGGGCGCGTCGATCGCCGTTGACCGGTCGATTCGCTTGGGCAAGGCGTAATATGTCGGATGCAGTTTGATCCCAGTCGAAGCGAGCCGCATTCTCTTTTCCGGCCCGAATAAATTCCTCGCGATGCACGGCGTTCGCCTGGAGCTCAAGCACCAAGTCAACTGCATCGCCAGGTGACTCTGGATTGAAGTATTCGACACTTTGGCGACCAACTTCGCGCATAGCGGGTCTACTCGAACAAACAACGGGGCAGCCACGAATTTGTGCTTCAATGATGGGAAGACCGAATCCTTCATAAACAGATGGAAACACAAGCGCTAACGCGCGATCGTATAGCCATGCAATTTCCTCGTCCCGCAGTCGCCCTGGAACGGTTAGCAACTCGTCCATAACCAGGCCTACTTGACCGCTGCGAAAGACACTGGAAATGCCAGCAACGCCCACGACAACAGTGGGGATGTCGGCCATTACGAGTGCAGACACAACAGGGACCAAGTTCTTGCGTACCGCCAGTGTTCCGACGCAGACAACGAAAAATTCCGGAACATCGAAATTTGGCTTTACTGCAGTAAGGCCAGAGAAATGGTTGCTACCACATGGCGCCACCGTGAAACGGCGGCCATCAATCTTCGTTACATCTGAAATTTCATTTGCGCTGAAATCGGATATAGTCACGAGATTTATTGCACGATGCGCAACTAGTTTGTACATCAATTGATAAAAGAACACAAACGAGCGCGTAAAGGTCTCTGGAAATCGAAATACACTCGCGTCAAATAGCGTAACAGTCTGTCTCATCTTCAACACTGGAGCTGGGCCACCTATATTTATCAAGTGGTATCTCAAAGACAGGAGCGGGAGCGCGAACTGTTCAAATACGATGCCGTCAAATCTTGACCTAATGACTCTTGCCGAGTCAAGCCATGAGGGGACCGACGCCGACTTAGGCACGAATACTGTGACTTCGCAACCCATCTCTGCGACAATGCGCTTTGTGACTTCAGTTGCATATCGCTCGGTACCTGTAAGTGAGTGGCCGAGCCACTTCCCGTTGATTGCTAGCATCCTGTTTCCGCCCCTGACTGATTATTCACCGCCGCACACTGACGGCTCGCTGTTCACTCTTGACACTGACGGAGTCAGCTTTCACAAAAACGAGGCATGAACGAACGTTTTCCATACCTACCACGTTGCTTACACCCTCAATTTGAAGAATGTTTTAGCCGCATCAACTCGACTGAAGTGACTGTTGGAGTTTGTCCGCTTGCCCGGTCCATCTAACAATAGACAGTCATCGACGACGGTGGCGGCACGAGGCGCGGAAGACGCATAAACTACAATAAATTCTCTAGGTACACACGCCGCTGCTGAAGCCTCGTCTAGCTGCTTCTCTTCCAATGGATTGCGGTGGGATTTTCAGGAAAACAGCCAGTGAAACTCGGCGATCATTGATCGCTACTTACTGTTATTCCGATCAGCAATACTTCATCTATATCAAATTTTTTCAGTCAAAACGCTCGCTGGCTTTAGCCTCCTAAACTAACTTATCCGCGACCGCGCTCCGTAAGCGCGAATCGGCGGCGCGGGGTGGATACCTAGGGACTCGATCGCGGTGACCGAATTAGCCCAGGGTTTCTTAGCCTGGTCGCAACGAAACGCATATCCCAAATAAATCACCCGGCTACGCTTTCAACTTCAAGTCGAAATTTACTATCCCATTTCGACTAACTAAGCCGTTCGAAACCAGCGGACTCAAAGTCGGGATCAAAAATTCGGTCGCTTTAGATTTCGAGACTTTGCGCTGAAATTCGGTGCTCCCATGCCGCTACCATCTCACCAATCACCGGCTTGGACGGGAGTGAAAACAAGCCCTGCCAAAGCGCGAGACGTAGGTATCCGATATATTGAAACTTATTTCTCGAATAGCACCCTTCCAATACAATTCGCTTCAAAAGCTGCCGTAGCGCCCTCTTCTTTGCCCATACTGAAGCAAGCAGTGGATCTCGAATTGTCCAGAGCCGATTGCGAACAAGCGGTATGAGGCGAGACCCAGAATCCTGCCGAGGCGGAGTATTGGGATGCATCACCAAACTCGTTCGACATACAATGCCCCCCGCAATCTCACTAAGACGAGATGTGTACTCCAAATCGTCATACCAAATGAAAAAGTCGGTCATTGGTAAAAATGTTTGCTTGGCACTGTCAAGATTGACGAGGACTCCTACAAATGAAGCGTAAGGAGCCTGATATGCGTTAGCATCATTTGGCAGCGCTAAGAAGCCGTCTACGATCTCGGGCGGATTATGCCCAAGTAGTTTCATATTCGCATCCACAACTGTGGAAGCGACAAAGCCCGGCGGCCGGCTTGGATCAAAGGTCATTATATCAACGAGGGGACGGAGAGAATCAGCGGTGGGTTCAGCGTCGTCATCCATCATCCAGACCGCACTGTGGCCGCGCTGGATGGCAATATCAATACCTAAGGCAAAACCTCCAGCCCCGCCGAGATTTGCAAGGCTTTCAATGACCGTCACCATTGGGAACTCATTCCGGACCATATCCACAGAACCGTCTGTGGAAACGTTGTCGACCAGAATGACCTCATCAGGGGCGGGCGATTGAACCAAGATCGCACTGAGGCAGCGGCGCAGGAGTTCAACTCGATTATGTGAGACGACTAAGGCCGCAACGGTCATTTCTACTCCTTCTACTCTCCAACAATTCAAGAAAAGTGACAGTAGCTCTCACTCAGACAATTTGAGAGCCGCGGTCGTCCTGTTTAGACGCCATCTCCGTAGGAAATGATGTGTTTTTCGCAAATGCGGTCAGTGGATGCCAAATACAGATTGACACTGCAATGAACGTACCTAACAGATCGGCGCTTCGTTGTTCGATAACTGAGTACGCGCCGTTCCACGAACGTTGGGCGCCACTAGCCGATTCGCTGACCCCCTGCAACGGGTCGTTTTCCACGATCGGATTCCTGACTAATCATAATAAAATGTCGCATCGCACTCGTCAGCATATCGGAAGAGGAACCCTCTCAAGACCGGTACTGACACGAAGAATATTGAGCCACAACTGCGCCACCGAGAGAGTAGAAGTGCGAGTGCGAGTGCGAGTGCGAGTGCGAGGGCCTTACGTGATGCTCCTATAGTTGTCAATTGATATTTTGGGCTTCTCTTTGCTCGTGGAGCCAATCTCGGAGTTGACCGGCGAGGTTGTCGTCTCGGCTGAGTCCTCGTTCGATTCGGGACAGGGTGCCAGGCCAGGTGTGGAAGTGTCCTGCAGCCTCGCGGAGGGTGATGTGGAGTGCTTGGCGCGCGGGGCGTAGGTCGGTGACTTCGGGCGCCGCTTGCGGGTTGGTGAGTTGGCGGTAGAGCTCCTGGGAAACGTATCGTTTGAGGCAGCGCATGATTTCTTTCTTGGTCTTGCCTTGAGCCGTTCGTCGGGCCGCATATTCGCTCGTCCGTGAGTCGGTCGCAAGGCGTGACACGACGACGTGGTGGATTGCCGCGTTGGCGGCTCTGTCGCCGCCGCGGCTGAGCCTGTGCCGGCTCGTCTTGCCGGATGACGCTGGAATGGGGGCGACGCCGACAAGGGCCGCGAACTGCGTTCCAGTGGCGATGCGTTCGGGGTTGTCGCCGACGGTGACGAGGAGTTGGCTCGCTACTTCGATGCCAACGCCGGGGACGTCCCGCAACAGCGGCGCGCAGTTCCGGAGGATCTCTGCCAGCGCTTTATCGGTGTCCAGAATCTCCCGCTCGAGAAATTGGTATCGGGCGGCGAGTTTCTTTAAAGTGAGGGCCGTTGCGGTGTCAGGGTCGGTGAGGTTTCCCATTGGACGGGAGCGCTCCAACGCCGGGATGAGTTGGGAACTCGTCAGGGCGCGAAACCTGCTGCGCACTTGCTCGGGAGCGGAGACGAGGATTCCCTTGATCTGGTTGATGGCGATGGTGCGGGCCTTCATCGCGGAGGTGCGAGCGGCGCGGAGGACGCGGAGGCATTCGACGGGGCCGTCTTTGGTTTTCGGCGTCGACGTGCCTCATTCAGCTAGGACTGATTCCGCTGCTTGGTAGGCGTCCAAAGGATCCGATTTTCCGCGTAGGCGCCGCGCTTGACGGTTGGGTCGGTTGACCTCGTGGACGGGGAGTCCTGCTGTCCTCAGCACTCGACTCAGTTCAGCCCCATAACTGCCGGTCCCTTCGACGCCCACACCGATGACCAGACCGAAGTTGGTGATGAACGAGAGGATCTTCCGATAACCAGATCCGACGGCCAGGAACTCTTCAGCAGCTAGGTGTTTGCCGTGCTCGTCGATCATGGCGACGTAGTGAGTATCGGAGTGCGTGTCGACGCCGACGATGACATTCGGTATCTCTGTTGCCATGATGAA